>NZ_FMWY01000018.1:0-60825 GCF_900103145.1 Nitrosospira sp. Nsp18
TCCGCCGCTGCCGCCATTCCCAGTCCGGAATACAATGCGGTCGCCACAATCCCAACTATGGTTGCTGCTGCTTTGCTACTCATATCTCCCCCCACCTGGTCGCTGATTGCCAATGACGAAAATCCTTATCCAAAGCGGATATAGAAACCTTGATAATTACCGGCTTTATTAGCTTCTTCCGCGGAGAAATCCAAGGTCGCTCCGGTTGGGCATTAAAGATAATCGGACTCTCTTATCCGGTATCAAATCGTATTGCGCAACGCACCGCGAAACCTTGATAAATGTCAACTTTCATGAAGGTTTTCGGAAAAAACAGACTTGGGATCATCGCTTGACTAATCTCGCGCTATAACGCTATTGGCGCCGAGCAAGGGGTGCGCACGAGCAGCTTGATTGCCGCTCAAGAGACAGTTCTTGCCGGATGACGAAGGCAAAGCATTAGCGACGCGTAACTTCAGGGATGAATGCTGAGGCAGGTGACTTTACGGATGAGTCTCGAGTCCTGGATGGTGAAGCGGGAAACTCCTTTCAGCTTTTGTGTATTATTCGACTAAGGATATTTCCGTTAGCCCTTTCCAAGGCGCCCACGCTTATGTTCGAGCCACCAAAAACCAGGCGGGGCTGTCCCGGCATGCAAATATTCAGTCGAACCGTAACGTATAAAGCACATCTATCGCATTATCAATACCCGCCCTCGTGACGAGATTGATTCTGGGGGTAAGGGTATAGGTAAGTTTGGTTACGCCGACCACAGCCGTCAGTCCTTGTTCATAGCTGATATAGGCTCGCTTCGAAAGCCGTTTGCCGACAACGCCGACCTGCCCCATCAAGGCATCGCTTCCCGCCTGCTTTATGGTTAGCTCATCCACGCCGATCGCCTGGCTGATCTTGTCCGTGATGCCCCCCGATTGCCCGCCCAGAATAGACGCGGCCGCAGCGAGCAACAATGATGCATCCGCCTTTCCTCCAGGGGCGCGGCCCAGCGCGATCCATGAAAGTTTCTCGAGATCGGGCACAAGCGGGGTAGATACCAGTCGTACTTTAGGTTGTCGCACGCTTCCGGCCACTTCGACGCCGGCCTCTACCGGCAGCCCCTTGCGCACAGCAAGCACATTTAGCGCGGGATCGTTAATTGGTCCCTTGAAATCGACGATACCCCGCTCTACCGCCAGACGTTGGCCATAAGCTTCGAAGCTGGTATCGCGCGCAGCGATAGTGCCAATGGCTTGCAATCGATGCCCCGGCTCGCCGCGCAGGCTCAACTGGCCGGCCAGTCTTCCCTCGAGACCTGACGCACGGATATAGAATTGATCGCCCAGATCCAGGTTGGCCTCCATATCGACCCGCAGGCCCTTCCGGTCGGGCTGATGGTCAGTGGACGCTCCTCCGGTAACGATGACATCATCCGGCAAGTGCGGGCTACCGGCTGCTGGCTGGGCAATTAACCCCACGTTTGCGGCAAGGCTGCCCTTCAAGGTGAGCATGTTGTTGGCCAGGCTGGCACGGCCATTTCCCGAAGCAATAATCCAGCGATCCGGTCGCTGTGCCAGCGGCACGAGATCGGCGATAATTTCCAGATTACCGCGTTGCCCCTTTAAATCCATCATGCCCGATGCGCTCAGGCTACCCGGTCCCTTGGCGAGCTTCAGGTTTTTGAGCAGTCGGTCATTGGGCGGGGGTACATGGGGGGCGGTAAAATTCAGAACCTCCATATACAAGGATTCCTGGTCGAAGCTCGCCGCCAGCTTTCCCTGCTCAAGCCGCACGCCCTGCTCCAGCAGCGCCAACGCCAGATCGTCGCCGTGTATCTGCCCTTCCAGACGCGGACTGCCGAAAGTTCCGACGACATCCGCTCGTAAGGCAAGCCGCCCCCCCGTCCTTATATTGTCATCGAATGCCGGTCCAGCCCAGGAAATATCATCCATATCGACGAGTAGATTTCCGGTGAGGGCTGCATCGGGTAGTACAGTCCAGTTCATGGCAGACTCGGCAGATCTTGTGACAGGCATGGAGATTGAGGCACTCGCCTCACCCAGGCGCTTTCCTCTTGCTTTGAATTCTCCCGCTAATCTCCCGTCTACGGCCTGGGCTGCGAGCTGGAGCGTCTGCAAACCCAGTGGCAGCGGCGAGTCGCCCGGCAATATCCAATCGCCGCTTTCACGTGCAATGTTAAGGCTGCCCACCAGCCGCGTCCCCGATGCGATATCCCATTTGCCGCCCAGCCGAAGCACCTCATTATCTTTCGACCCGTTCTTGACTGCATCGGCGCCAGGGCGCAGTCCAATCCCGGTAAAATAACCCTTACTACTCCATTTTTGAGGCGTCCACTCAATTCCGTTGATCTGCGCGATTCCGCCGGCAACGATAAACTTTGCTGCGCCAAACGATACGTGCCTGGCGCTAATACCCAGCGGCGCCATACCTGCCAGCTGAAGGGAAAATCGGCCGGTTCCCGACAGTTCGGACACTTCTCCCAGCCATTGCGCATCTTCCCACTGCTGAACCGGTTTGTTCAATTCCCCCGCTGCTCGCAGCGCCAGACTCTGTTGGTCATTCAGGCGAGCCGCTATCCGCACTTCGTGCCGCGATCTTTTACCTTCCACTTCCAGCTTCAGATTTTGCAACATCGTTTTGGTCTTTGTTGCATAATCCGCCGCCGTTATCGTTAATGCGACGATGTCGCCATGCAGGCTGCCACTGGCCCCAATGGCGCCAAAATGGTGCTCGCCTGGAAGTGCGAGATTATTTCCTTTTGCATTAAACGTCATATCCGGCCATTGAAATCCACGTTCTGAAAAATCGGCAGAACCGCTCTCCAGCACCACTTTGGCAGTAAGGGAGCCGCTGAATCCGTGCCCGATCTGTACAAGAGCCGGTGCGGCAAGCTCAACCTGCAGCTGGTCGCCCTTGCGGCCGAAGCCTCCGCGCGCGGTGACATGATTGCTGCCGAGCCGCACCTCGACCTCACCCTTGGCTCTACTGAAACCTGCAATTTCGACCCGACCATGGCCACTCACGGGCTGTTTCGCCACGTGACTGTTCCCCATCTTGAAATTTATTGTGCCTGCGGGGCCAGTCACTGTCCCGCCTGTCGCTTCGGGTTCCAGTTCGCCCGCCAGCTCCACCGCCGCGTTGAGGCTGGTTTGCGGCGCCTGTGCAAATGCGGAAACATCGAAATTCTGGAGGCTGCCTTTGAAATTAAATGCCTGTGGCCCACTTAGCCCAAGTTTGCCTAGACCTGCAAGCCGGGACCGGCCATGGCTGAGGTGCAGCTTATCCAGCGTCAAGGCGTCACCTGCCCGTACCACATGGGCGTCCAGAGACAGCGTCCTGTCGTGAAGCGACAGAATAGCGTTTTGATTCTGCATGTCGCCGCTGAGCTTTACCTTACCATTCAGGCGCGCCGGGCGCAGGCGCGTATCAAGCCTGGCGGGATCGATGCGACTGATTATCAGATCCGCTGATCCTGTCGCGTCCTTAAGCTGCCAGGCAAGGCTTCCTGAAATGGTTCCCCCACCTGTCGTCATCAACGTCAAATCGTTGAACTGGAGCAATTCGGCAGATAGTATCGGTTGCGCACGCGCCTGAACCACAGGTAAGCCGCCCTGGTTAAGCGGCTTTGGCGCATTGTTCTCTACGAAAATGCTGCCCGCAAGCTGCCCGGCAGCGACCTCGTGCAAATTTGCCTGCACCGTAAGACTCGCTGCTGGCACATCGGCAGAAAAAACATGCGGATCAAGCCCGCTCACAGACAAGCCTAGGCCGGCGATAAAAACAGGACCATAGGGCTGTAGTTGTGCTTCGCCCTGCCCTGTCAATCCCCCGCCGCTCCCTTTCGCCGTAATATGGAGCCGCTCCAGGTTGCCTTTGATGATCGCGGAAATACGCGAACCGCTGGTTTCAATCGTCGGGAAATCGAAATTCATAAACTCGGCCAATTCTGCCTCGGCATGCAGATCGAACGGCCTGGTACCGTCCAACTGCCCCGACGCGATCAGCCTGCCGAATTCGAGGTTGATGCGCAACCCGGATAACTGATGCCTCCGGCCGTCGCTTTCCAACCCTGCCGTGAACTCTGTCGCCACAAATGCGGGCCTGCCGCCCTCTTCATTCATTACGCGTAACGTACCAATATGGAGTTTGTGCAAAGACAGCGAAAAAGGTAATTCCAGGCTTGCGGGCAAAGATTTTGGTTGCGAAGAGGGTGGCGAAACTATCTCCACTTCTTTCGCGGATAGCGCTGTAATCTTCAAATGGCCCGAACGCAACTCACCGGGTTGCCAGTTCAGTTGTACATCTCTTGCGATGACAAGCAGATCATCACTCGCAAAGCGAATGGTCCGTGCGGTAATTGATTCGGAAAGCGCTCCATCCAGTCCTTCAAGCGAGAGCTTGCCGCCGCTGATATGGGATACTGCTGATGCGAGGGATTTCAGTCCCGAAGTGCTTGTTGATAGCCAGAGACCGATGCCCGCGGTCAGGATAATGAGGGCAGCAAACACTAGCGCCGTCCATTGCCATTTTTTCATAACTGATTTTTCAGTTTGGCCTTCGTCTGGAAAGTTCGGCATAGCGTTTTTTTAGAACGCCACGGCGATCGAAAAATGCAGGCGTAATTTGCCGTCACGTTGCCCGCGCGCGAGATCGAGCGCCAGCGGCCCAACGGGGCTACGCCAGCGGACACCCCCTCCATATCCAACCGCAAGGTCAAGCTGCCGTACACTGTCGGCAGCGTCACCGATATCGGTAAAGACGGCAGCGCCCCACTCACGCGTGAACCAGTGGTTGTATTCAATCGTACCAGTGGCCAGGGCTCGGCCGCCCACTATGGCTTCACCCTCGCGTACACCCAAACGCTGAAATGCATAACCTCGCACCGACTGGATGCCACCCGCGCGGAACAGGTATTCCTGAGGGATGCCGAAGCGCGATGGTGCAAACGTATACCCCAGCTCACCGCGCAGCAACAGCACGTCGCGTTTCCCGATGGGGTACCAGAATTGGTGTCTTATATAGGTACGCAGAAAATCTTGATCAGATAGCGCCTGTTTGCTTCCACCGCCGATACGCAGTTCCGTTACATTGCCATCCCGCGGAAATAAAGGGTCATCCACCGAACGATAGCGTAACTGTCCGTCCAACACCAAAGTCTGGTTTATCTGGTGCAGGCCCCCTGTTGGCGCCCGGTCTTCCCGTTGCCAGTTAAGCGCAAAGCGGGTTTCCGTTTTGTCATGCAGCTGATTACGGCTTATGCCCACCTTCTCGCGTACGGTTTCCAGTTCCTGAATAAAAGTTCTTTCGGCGCCTGCTCCCAGGGAAAACCAGCGGCCGGCCTGGTCCCGCATGCTTTCGACGGTGGTAGATAGAGTTTGACGCTTTTGTTCCAGGCGCAATCCGCCATTCAGCAGTAATGCACGGTCCAGAAAATTATTGTTGGTGTAATTGATCTCGCCTCGCCCGCCGGTATTGGAACTGTAGCCTGCCCCAACCGAGACGCGCTGCGATTGAGCCTCCGATAAAACGACCTCCACCGGTGCTGCCTGATGCGTCACTGCATCAGGTTTAATGTTGACGGCTGCTGAGTTGAACTGCGGCAGGTTTTGCAGTTTCGTCTGGAATGAGAGCAACTGGTCTCGTCGATAAGAATCGCCAGTTCTGAACGGAGCCAGTCCAGTTATCAGCGTGCGATCGTAGCGGCTGAGCCCTTTTATCTCCAGATCCCCAAAGCGGAAAGCAGGACCGGAGTCCACTACAACCAATAGCCGCGCCTCATGAGTATCGGAATCCACCTTCGCCTTGCTTTCCTCTATCTCCGCGGCGGCATAATCCTCCGTCGCCACGCTGGATAAGAGTATTGCTTTGGCTTCTTCCCACGCTGGCGAGCGAAATGGCTGACCCGCGCCCAGGGACCAGGCAGCTCGCAGCTTTTCGATACGAGCGCGCCGCCCGGGCTCATCAGCTGCCAGATCTCCCCTGAATTTGATATCGACCTCAGTAACGAGGGTGCGGGGCCCCGGCATGACTTCCAGCACCGGGATTGTCGCGGGGGCAGTATGGGGCGTGGCCGAATGCAAGGTTATGGTCGGCGTGAAGTAGCCTTCGGTCGCGAGCAACTCGCTTATCTGCTTCCGGGCCCGGCGCAGGAAAGTCGCGCGGTCGGTTTCATCGACCAGTTGCGTAATCGGCAGCTGAAAATGTGTTTTCAGCAAATCACGCAACGGCTCCGGGGCTGAAACAGTGACCATCGGCGGCGTGTTTTTGGCGACGGATTGCTGTGCACTGACGGCGCCGCTATTTCCCAGCGTGAAAAGGATGAGCACCAGAAGCCGTGGTGATATCCGTATTCGCGCCGGGTGGAAATAAGAAAAGGATTTCGCAACAGACATGGACGAGGGCGGGCTGTTTGAATACGCTACCAGAGCCCGCGAAAAATAAGTGAATCTGGACGGTGAATTGAGAGACTGGCGTATGCCCCTACAGCTGTTTATCGAGCTGGGAGCCAGCAATACCATTGATTTCTATGCAATTTCGCCTATGCTTCTATTTGGCGGTCCAGGCGGACTAACAAAGTAGAACTCATTTAGTGTTTCGCCGTCAAGCCGAGGGGTCGCAGGGCCGCTCATTGAGTGCGCCGTTCTGGCTAACGAAATAAAATGCAGTTTCAATCCTGTATGCCCTGTGCTGAAGCGACTTTTTTGTGCATATCATGCATACGCCATGCGCAAACCTTTGCGCGGCCCGCGCCATGCTGAACAAACCCTTTGCCGAATTGTCTCTAGGCACAAGCACTTTGCAATGAGGAAATGGTATGGATAAGATAAAACAGATGGGAAATCCCATAGACAAGAAAACACAAATCAATTTCTGGTACGTCATTATTGCGATACTCGGCATTCTGGTTGTACAGAATATGTACACGAAATACACAAAGGTTGAGCCAATCCCTTACAGCCGCTTTCATGAATTGCTCGATCAGGACAAGATCGCGGAGATCGCGATCACCGAAAATCATATTTACGGCACGCTCAAGAACGAAGGCGCCGATGGCATAAAGGATTTCGTTACCACGCGCGTAGAGTCCGAACTGGCTGATAAGCTGGATAAGCACAACGTTACTTATACCGGAGTGGTTCAGAGCACGTGGGTTCGGGACTTGCTGTCCTGGCTCCTACCGATGGCTATTTTTGTCGGAATCTGGCTATTTATCATTCGACGCATGAATCCGGGGGGAATGAGCGGCGGCCTGATGTCGATCGGCAAAAGCCGTGCCAAAGTATTCGTGGAGACAGAAACCAAAGTCACCTTCACGGATGTCGCCGGCGTCGATGAAGCAAAAGAAGAATTGGTGGAAATCATCAATTTCCTGAAGGACCCCAAAGAGTATGGCCGCCTGGGCGGACGCGTGCCCAAAGGTATCCTGCTGGTGGGGCCGCCCGGTACCGGCAAGACGCTCTTGGCCCGCGCGGTCGCAGGCGAGGCGGGTGTCCCGTTTTTTTCCATTTCCGGCTCCGAGTTCGTCGAGATGTTCGTCGGCGTCGGCGCTGCCCGAGTGCGCGATTTATTTGAGCAGGCACGACAAATGGCGCCCGCCATTATTTTTATCGATGAGCTGGATTCACTGGGGCGAGCTCGTGGCGCATATGGGATGGGCGGGCACGACGAAAAAGAACAAACACTGAACCAGTTATTGGCTGAGCTTGATGGTTTCGATCCAAAAAGCGGCGTGGTGCTTCTGGCCGCAACCAACCGGCCCGAGATCCTCGATCCCGCATTGTTGCGGGCTGGGCGGTTCGACCGCCAGGTGCTGGTGGATCGGCCGGACAAATTGGGCCGTGAACAGATTCTCGCCGTTCATCTGAAAAAAGTGTCGCTCGATACCAATGTCAAGCCTGAGCAGATCGCGGCGTTGACCCCGGGCTTCACTGGAGCAGATCTGGCGAATCTGGTCAATGAAGCGGCCCTGCTTGCAACCCGGCGATCCGGTACGTCAGTAACAATGGATGATTTTAATAACGCGATAGAGCGCGTCGTTGCCGGCCTTGAGAAACGCAACCGTCTGCTTAACCCCGAAGAGCGGCGCGTCGTCGCATTCCATGAGCTAGGCCATGCTCTGGTAGCACTGGCCTTGCCAGGCACTGACGAGGTGCACAAAATTTCCATCATTCCCCGCGGCATCGGCGCACTGGGCTACACGATCCAGCGTCCCACGGAAGACCGGTTTCTAATGAGGCAGGCCGAGCTGGAAAACAAAATGGCCGTACTGCTGGGCGGCCGCGCGGCGGAGCAAGTGGTATTCAGTGAGATATCGACCGGCGCATCCGATGATCTTATCCGCGCAACGGACCTCGCGCGCGCGATGGTGCTGCGCTACGGCATGAGCGACGCCTTGGGCCACGTCGCCTATGATCGCGAACGATCGACTTACCTTCAGCCCGGCATACCGATGCCTCAAAGCCGGGACTATAGCGAGGAAACCGCAAATGCGGTCGATAGCGCCGTGCGCACGCTTGTCGATCATGCCCTGGAACGCGCAATTGGCGTTCTAACGGTTAACCGTGCGCTGCTTGATCGGGCCGCTGACGAACTGCTCAAGACCGAGACCCTGAACGAGCCTCAGATAGAAGTGTTAAAGCGCGAGATAGTCGCGCAAATCGCGCCTCCGGCGATAGCCTGATGTCGAAGAAGAGCCGATAAGCGGGACGGGTTTCGTCTAGCTTGCCAACCCTCATCATTTTTTTAAAAAATATAAAAAATATTTTATACGCGAACGCTGATTCATGTATACTCGCCGCTTCGATGAAAAGCCCCTACTGTCTTTCCGGGTTTTTATCGGTTCATCGTTCCTGACCTCTCTTCGATTTTCAAGCCTCCAACGGAAATTGTGCGGTACCGTGGTTAGCGGCGATGTCTTATATGTACGCTTGCGCCAACGGTATTTTGCCCATCAATTTCGGCAACCTTTTCTGTTTGCGCGCGTTAAAGCGCTTCTATGAGTCCGGGTTTCTGGCCGAGACAAGCGCAAAAGAAATTGCTCCCTGCATGTCAATAACTGCAAGCAGCAAAACTTTTGATCATGCTCCGTTTGGCCTCGAACCTCGAATTTTTATGAGGTGCATATTTTTTCACTTAATAGGAAAAAAACAACGTGTCTTTTGAAAATCTGAATCTACACCCGCTTATCCTCAAAGCTATTATCGACTCCGGCTACACCACACCCACCGCCATTCAGGAACAAGCCATTCCCGAATTACTGGCTGGTCACGACATCATGGCTTCCGCCCAGACGGGTACAGGCAAAACTGCTGCATTCATGTTGCCGGCGCTGCACCGCCTTGCCACGCCATCCAGTGTACACAGCCGTGGACCACGCGTGCTGGTCCTGACGCCGACGCGCGAGCTCGCACTTCAGGTATCCGAATCCGCTGCCAAATACGGCAAGCATCTGCCCCGCGTCAGGGTCGTGAGCATTCTTGGCGGCATGCCATACCCGCTGCAAAATAAACTGCTTTCGCAACCGGTAGATATTCTGGTAGCGACGCCTGGACGG
Organism: Nitrosospira sp. Nsp18; assembly: GCF_900103145.1. Taxonomy (NCBI): domain Bacteria; kingdom Pseudomonadati; phylum Pseudomonadota; class Betaproteobacteria; order Nitrosomonadales; family Nitrosomonadaceae; genus Nitrosospira; species Nitrosospira sp. Nsp18. The sequence continues at coordinate 9,548 of NZ_FMWY01000018.1, forward strand.
TTGATCGACCATATCCAGCGGGGCCGTATCGATTTTTCGCGCCTGGAAATGCTGGTGCTGGACGAAGCCGACCGCATGCTCGACATGGGCTTTATCGATGATGTGGAAAGAATCGCTTCCGCTACGCCGGCAACTCGCCAAACCCTGCTGTTTTCAGCCACCCTGGATAGCGCGATAGACAATGTCGCGGCGCGGCTGCTGAAAGCCCCGAAACGCATTCAGGTTGCGGCACAGCAGGCGCGACTCGATAATATCGAGCAACGGCTGCATTATGTCGACGACCTTTCTCACAAAAATCGACTGCTGGATCATCTTTTACGTGATCTGGCCTTGAAACAGGCCATCGTCTTTACCGCCACCAAGCGCGATGCAGATACGCTTGCAGATAACCTTTCCGCCCAGGGCCATGAAGCCGCGGCATTACACGGCGACATGAATCAGCGTGATCGTACGCGTACGCTAACCAAGCTGCGCGGCGGCGCACTGCGGGTGCTCGTGGCAACCGACGTAGCGGCACGTGGAATCGACGTGGTAGGCATCACCCACGTCATCAATTTCGATCTGCCAAAATTTGCTGAAGACTATGTGCATCGTATTGGTCGCACCGGCCGTGCCGGCGCATCAGGGATCGCAGTATCATTTGCTTCGGGCAAAGACGGCATTACCTTGAAAAAGATCGAACGCTTCACCGGGCAGCGAATCGAATCGCACGTGGTGCCTGGTCTTGAGCCCCGATTCAAGCCGCGCACCGGAACGGGTGGCGCGCCCAGCGTCGCCCATAAGCGCAATCGCACATGGGCGAACGACGGCGGACGCTCCAGCACTCCCAATAGTGCCAACGGAAACTGGGATAATAGCCGCAGCCGTTCGTTTGGTGATAATCGTACGGGTACGCGGAGTACTGCAGCGGGAAATACATTCAGAAATAGCAGCGCTCCCGGATCTCACTTCAGAACCAAATAACAGATCACGTTTAATGTGAATGGCCCGGATTCAGCGGTTTCAACGCTGAATCCGGGCCATTCACATTAAATGGTACAGTTCCCCGATATGCCATACCAGTTGCCAGGGTATGGCAGCATGGCACGAATAAATCGTTCTCTTATTCTGGCTGGTTACGCATGAAATCGGCAGTCTGATAGAAAGCCTTGGCGAGATTTTTGCACAATTCCTCGTCCAGCCCAACGTCCGCCATGGCACGATTCATGCAACCCAACCACTGGTCACGCTCCGGAGCGGCTATGGGGAAAGGCTTATGGCGGGTTCGCAGGCGCGGTTCGCCATGTTTTTCCGTATACAAGGATGGACCGCCTGTCCAACCGGACAGAAACATGAACAACTTGTCTCTCGAACTGGCCAAATCCTGCGGATGCAGTTTACGTATGCCGTAATAGTCCGGATCCTCATCCATCAGGTCGTAAAAGCGGTCTACCAGGCGACGAACAGCTGTTTCACCACCCATCAGTTCATAAGCTTCTACAAGATGCACTTCACTCTCCTATCTTATTCTTCAACTATCAGTCGCTATACAAGCGCTACGACAAGCGTGCAACGCGCGGCCCCGGCCGTTCCAATTTTCTCGGCAGCGGCTCGCGTTTTCCAAGCATGTGCAGGATACAGTAAACGCCGGCGGCAGCAAGCAGATGCTTTGCCGTATGACCGCTTATCAAATGACCGAGATCATAAATTTCCTGATCCTCGAGTTCCGCAAGCTTGGCAAAGCCATAGAACGTAAGCACCACGTAAATATCAGCGCCGCCGGTATATCTCGACCGAAAAAAAATGGCGAGCAGAATAACCGCCAGCAATGAATAGAACTGTACGAAGACGTAAAAGTTCAGGTTGCCGACGCCATGCTGTTCACTCCAGTGCCAATGCACCACCGTTCCTGCTCCAATCGTGATCAGCACAGGCAGCAACCGCGAGCCCAGCTTTGGATTGACACGCTCGTTGAGCGTTGCGGCGAGCAGCGCGGTTATACCGATGGCAATCGGTAGCCGGTCCCACATCAGGCGGTCGTTATCGGGCATCAGGTGATAATAACCTGAGCCAAAGCAAGTCATTGCCACGCTCAGGAAAAGAATCAGGTAAGGCCAGCGTTCCCGCGACTCGATGAAAACTTCAGCTACCTGCGACCGGCCAGCGCGCAGTACAAGCAAAAACTTCAAGCCGGCTATTCCAACAAACAGAAAGGCAACATTTGAAAACACATTTAAAAAATTGGGAATGCCGAAATAAGCGCGCGCATCGGCAAACTGATGATATTCCAGGGGCTGGGGAATAGGCGGCACAATCGCTGCAATCACGAACATCCCGCCCGAAAGAATGCCCAGCCACCACAACCGGGAACGCATCCGACCCTCCATGCCCCTTCTCCCGAGTTATATCCACTGCAGCGCTTCACCGCCGCATTTGCGCAACCGCTTCCTCCACCCGTTCCACTGCAATAACCTCGATGCCGGAAATTGCCTGCTTCGGCTTGTTGGCCTTGGGAACGATAGCCTGAACAAAACCCAGCTTCGCGGCTTCTTTCAGCCGTTCCTGGCCGCGCTGGACCGGACGTATTTCTCCCGCCAGCCCAACTTCACCGAACACCACCGTTTTCTCCGGCAGCGGCTTGTTCTTGAGTGAAGAAACAATAGCCAGCAATACCGCCAGATCTGCACCCGGCTCTGTAATTTTCACACCGCCCACCGCATTGACGAACACATCCTGATCAAAGCACCCGATGCCGGCGTGGCGGTGCAATACCGCCAGCAACATCGCCAAGCGGTTCTGTTCCAGCCCCACGCTGAGCCTTCTGGCATTAGGCGCATGGGCCTCATCCACCAGCGCCTGGATTTCCACCAGCAGCGGCCGCGTGCCTTCCTGCGTCACCATGATGCACGAGCCCGGCACCTGCCCGCCGTGGTGGGAAAGAAACAGAGCCGAAGGATTGCTCACCTCACGCAAACCTTTTTCGCTCATGGCGAACACGCCCAGTTCATTCACTGCGCCGAAGCGGTTTTTGAAAGCTCGAATCAGGCGAAAACTCGAATGGGTGTCGCCCTCGAAGTAGAGCACCGTGTCCACCATATGCTCCAGCACGCGCGGACCGGCCAGCGCCCCTTCCTTGGTGACGTGCCCCACCAGAATGATACAGGTGCCGCTTGCCTTGGCGAGCCGCGTCAGTTGAGCGGCACACTCGCGCACCTGGGCGACCGAACCCGGCGCCGATTGCAGCGCGTCGGAATAAATCGTCTGGATCGAATCGATCACCGCTACATCCGGTTTGCGTTCCGCCAATGCCACCTGGATTTTCTCCAGCCGTATTTCTGCCAGAAAATGTATCTCCCTGGCATCCAGGGTCATGCGTTGTGCCCGCAGCGCCACCTGCTGCGCGGACTCCTCGCCGCTTACATACAACACATTGGACGTAGCGGATATTTGCGACATATGACATAGTGCTTGCAGCAGCAACGTCGATTTGCCTATTCCCGGATCTCCCCCCAGCAGCACCACGCCACCATGCACCAGGCCGCCGCCCAATACCCGGTCAAACTCGGCCATGCCGGTGGAGTAACGCTGTTCCTCCCCCGTCTTCACCTCGCTTAAGCTTTGCACCTGTCCTGTTTCGGATACCGGCGTAAAGCGGGTCACGGCTTTTTCGGAGATCGCTTCGACCAGCGTGTTCCATGCCTGGCAATGCGGGCACTGGCCCTGCCATTTCAAGGTCTGGCCGCCGCACTCGGTGCAGGAATAGGTGGATTTGGGTTTAGCCATTCTCAAGAAAATAATTTGTCATAGTCCGCATGGCTACCGATCCAGAGCCAGATCAATCCTTTATCGGTTTCTGCAGCAATTGCGCGGTAATGCACACCGACTCTGGCGGACCAAACTTTTCCAATCTTTTTGAATTGTAACGACGGGTGGGAAGGATTCTGTTTCAAAAGCAGGAAATTCTTGTCGGCGAGGTCACGAACCATTGTCGGCAATTGTTGATAACAACGCCAGAAACGAGTGGAAGTGAAATGCTTCAAGGCGTCTAAAGTGGAGTTGTTTTCCCATTCTGGTGTTCAGTCAACGCTTCTTCCATGAAAGCATCGAATTTGCCGGCATCGGAATCTGTTTCAATTTGCCGGTCCCATCTGCTATTTTCGTAATCGGCAAACCACGCAGCTAGCTCCGCGAAAGCTTTATCACCAAGGTCTTCAATCTGTTTTTCAATCAGTTTTATGTCGCTCATATCCTCTCCATTCGTTTGATATTTTGACAACGCCATTTTAATCCGTTCGCTCAATGTGGTGGATTGCGTTTAACTACGGATAAACTCCGTCTCATACAATACCCATCAGGGGAAAACTTTCATCCTCTTCTTCACCATTCTCCATATCCTCAGTGCTATTATCAATTTGAATAACTTTTTTTAGATCAGCAATATGTGTCTGAGTAAAATATATCGTAGCGGTCTTTTGTGCGAGAAGAACCTCAAGCTTGTTCCCTTCCAATTCTATAAACATCTCCTTCATTAACTCTGGTGCATCATTTGCATGTTGAAACATCGCGCTGTGGTTAGGACATAACCCCAGATAATTCTGGTAGTAATGCTTCTTTAATCCATCCAAACCATTCTTAATTGCAAGAAATTCGACGGTCTCAAAGTAATAACTACCGTCATCCAGTTTAAAGGGAAGCGGAGTTTTACAAGCTTGACATATCGTTTCACCATCTGAGTTTGTGTATTGATTACGGAGATAGGATCGGGCCTCCTGCTTGATGGCTCCCTGGTTTAATGGTACTGCTCGTGAACGAATCTCCGTTCTGCGTTCTGGCGCATCAATAGCCTGTGCCCCAACACGCGCTGCTCGCTGGACCGGATTGCTTGATATGTTTTCTGGTAGCTCGGTTTGCCGCTCACGCTCAAAAATCTCTTTCAGATGTTGCCGTTCTTCAGGATCAAGACCTGCGATCCATTGGAATTCCTTTAAGACCTCCTCGCTAGCGATACCTAATTCTGCTGCAGCTGATCGTTTTCTACGATATTCTTCAGATTTTTTATGCTCTTCCTCGCCAAAACCAACTGTATGTAGCCACTCATAGCCCTCATCAAACGGAAAGCCCTTAGGCAGAAGGTCTCTGGATGCGTGGGATGGGCGAACGAATTCGCCGTTCTGTTGCGGAATCCATGAGGACTTCTGAAGCCAGATCACTAATGAAGACGTTGCCTCTCTGGTCGGGTATTGCTGGTTTGGGCGAAAGCGCGCTTTTAATATTAGAGGTTGGGCTTCGCACAACGTCTTCCATAGCAAGCGTGAAAGCGCTTCAGATGGCACCTTTAACAGTCTTTCCAGATCAGGGATAAACCAATCATCATTAATTCCTGTGGAAGTGAATTTTACTCTCGGCCAACGATAATCAATCGCCAACTCTTTCCATAAGAGATGTTTTGTTGCGCATTGATTTTTAATCTCCAGCTTTGCTTGCACCCCAACAGCTTCAGCGAACTTTCGCAGCCTCTCCTTTGTGATTATTGCTTGCTGCTGATACAAATCTGACAATTTTTTCTTATTTGCATCTTCTCCAAGGGCATTATAATACGCAGAAAGCCCGGTCTCCCGGTAGGGCGAATCAAGAAAAACGTGCCTCGGTGAACCCCACATGTCATCTGTGCGTTTAAAAATAAGGAAATCAGAAAAGATCCTTGCCTGAGCAGGACTCCCTTCAATGAGACTAACGAATCGTCCTATGTCCTTTATGTCAGGCTTAAAAGCCTTTGCTGTATATCGCTGCTGCAAAATCCTTTGAACCTGATCTACCTCGCCAACTTCCCGAACACCGACCGCATAAAGGAATTTCCTCACATATTCTTGCTGGATTTTGCTTGTGCCCGACAAATAAATATCACAATCGACTGTGGGAAACAGAGCGTCATGGACAACGCCATCAGTTGGAAAATAACACTTGCTACCGATACTATAATTACCATCACTAAGACGAACGAGATGAAGTGATTTCAGCTGGCAAAGGTCATCGCTAGAACTGCTAGAACTGAGTTCTTTGTAGAGTAACGCGTACATCTGCCGATGCCACTCAATCGGTTTATTAGCGATCCATCTCATGAAACGTTTATCTAGTTGTTGCCAAGGAGCATCTTTAGCTTTTTCCTCGAGTAAATCAACAAGGTCTTCAATATCCCATTTTGCTATAGCTAATCCGCTCAAGAATCGATCTTGATCGCTGTTTTTTTGCGTGGCACCAATTGCCCACTGAAGCGATCGCTCCGTTGACTCCATCAGAAAGACAATATCTTCTTTTGATAAAAGGGATTTCAACGATGCCCTAGCTTGCAAAAGATTTTTAGCTGGTGCATGTGAGTGCGAATAGGTTGGCGTCAGGGACTCATTGTTCATCGCATCAATAATGGCTCTGCGAATAACCTGATATCGTGCCGGGATAGAATCATTCGAATTAGGTAGTACGCCCAAAAACTCACCGTTTAGGAGACCCAGATCACGGATGAGATGCAAAGAAGAAGAGGTTAATTTGGCGAGCTGTTCAAATAACGGATTGTTAGCATCTGTTTCTTTAACGCTTGCGCGACTCAGTTCCGGCACAAACGGGGCATGCAGATGAAAGCGCAAGCCCGAAGTTTCCTTCTCGGCAGGAAAAAATACAGCAACTCGCCCCGGATTTGCAGGTTTGATTTTTAGTTGCGTTGAAAGTAATTCTTGTTGATCAAATTTTGTAACATTGGGCAAAAAATCCAAAGCGAAAGCAACTGATACGTGCAGTTTTGGCTTGCGGGGGACTAACTCGGAAAAGCGCAGAAAATGTGAACTCGCGGCCGTATTTTTTCCCAAATCTTTCCGCACCTCAATATGGTTGATGGAGTGCTGCAATCGCACTATTTCCCCATGCACGTCTGTTCCGATTTGCCAACGAATAGTTTCCAAATTGGTCAGAAAGAGCAATGTAATGTCCAACAATTCACCAAGCCGTTCTTTAACCTCTTCATAGGCAATCTTGGTTGGTTTTTTGGGGTTATTGAAAGGAAATTCAAAACGTGTTTTTTCAACGAGTCCGCTATATAGGCTAATTGTTGTAGGCAACACTAGATCAGATAGCTTGAAAGAGAAGGTTGGGGACCAGATATGAGGTGTCTCCGTGTAAGCAAAAACAGCCTTAAAACCAACGCCGAAACACCCAATCTTTTCCTCATCATTGGCCTTAGTCCCTTCGCCGATATCTGTAATCGCCCAGATGTCTTCCCTGGTAAAGGGACGACCATTATGTTCAAACCTTAGTAGATGATCATTAAGAGTAAAGCTTGCTTCAGTTGCTCCTGCGTCTTCAGCATTCTGGAGCAGTTCGTAAATAAAATGGGCACTGTCTGGGTATAGCTCTTCAACGGTCCTGCGAATACCCTTGTGTTTCTTCAAGACGCGAGCGAGGTCCTCCCGGTCACGATGCACTTCATCAATAAAATTCACAGTGTTTTTCTCTTAGCGATTGTTATTATGCCGAACAAAACCGGCATGGCATGAATGTCGCCACTTTTGGCAGCCTGCTCCAGTTCCGCCATACGTCGACTGCAGTCCAAATCAGTTCTGTCCAGTTCGCTTTGTTTCATAATGCGAATCTTATCGTTTGTTGTCCGATCGAGTTGATCTTCAATTGCCTTATATCGTGCTTTATGACTAACAGTCAGACTTTGAATCTGGTATTCCACTTGCTGCCGGTTTTCGGCGATATGGTTAGCCTGAGCTGTCGCCCATTTGCTATAGTGCTGAGCGTCCAACTCGTCAAATTCGGAGTTGTCAGGTAGGCACCCACCTTCTCGAGTTGTGGCCGTTTGCAATAATAAAAGCAACTTTTCCTCGACCGCAGCGTCAGCCACTACTGGCATTAGCGTTTCTTCCTGCTTGATCCCCTGTTTGGTCCAGCGGTAAATGCCAAATTGGTATTCACCCGGCGTCACCACTTCGCTGTTGACCTCAAGCACCGCATAACCGGGCTCATCCGATTTGAGGTACTGCGCTGCTTGCCGAACCAACGGATGGGTGACGGACAGGTGAAATGCTCGGGAATTTTCTACTGCAGCTTCTTGGTCAAAAGTGACCGCGACAGTCGGTTGCGCTCCTTTCAGCCACTTTTCCCACTCCCTTGTCGCTGGCTCCGTTGATCGAGGCGAGCGCTTGAAATCATCCAATAATTTTCCTCTAGCTTCCTGACTTAGGCGGAGCGTCTTAAGTGCCTTTTCGCCTAGCAGATATTCTTGGTCTGCGCTAAGCCGCTTTATAAGATATGAAGAAACGCAACACTGAAGTGCCGCTGAAGACAGCCAATAGCTCTCGGCCGATTCAATATCTTTCTGCCAAGACTGATTTGGGATGTTCAATCCAAGCAGTTCTGCTTGCTTCAATTCCAACGCCTGTTCTTCCTGAATTTGGCGAATGCCGTTATCGGAAAGTTGCTTTAGCCGCTTTTCCCGTTCTTCCGGCGTAAGGTCAAAGCTCTCCGCAATGTCATGCAACTCTTGGGTGATCTTACCCAAAATTTCCTCGTTCCCACCGATAGCGCTCTGGAACACGCCAATTCGCCACAAGCAGCGTTCGTAGATTTCCGCATCAACTGTTCCCGGCGTAATGAGATTGACGATGGCTACGGTCTCGCTCTTTTGTCCATAACGGTCAATACGACCGATCCTCTGCTCGACACGCATTGGGTTCCACGGTAAATCGTAGTTAACGAGGAAGTCGCAGAACTCGAAATCCAGTCCTTCACAGCCGACTTCTGAAGAAAGCAAAATATCCAGAGCATTCCGATCGTCTTTCGGGAGACGGAATCGACGTCGAAGTTCTGAGCGCTCCTCGTCTGGAATGCCGCCATGAATTAATCCGTATCTCAGCCCTGCTTTCTCCGTGTGCCTTGCAAGATATGACAAGGTATGTCGGAACGTACTGAAGACCAGAGCCTTGTTGTTCTCGCGTATTTGTTTGTTCCTGATCGCCTTTAGGAAAGCCTCAACCTTGGGGTCATATGGATCAAGATTGTCCGCCATTTCCAGTAATGAAATAATGTCGGCGCGTACCTGATCCAGGAAGCGTAAATCAGCTTCGGTATCCATATCGCTGGCCTCCATGAATTCCAGTTGGTCGAGCTTACCTGACAAGATGCCCTGTAGCAGCGGTGCAAGCCCATACAGGCAGCTTGCTGCTTGCCGCCTAATTGTGGTCATCATGAATTTCACATTTTGATTGCCATGGCAAAACGCAAGAATTTTAGTAACGATCTCCAGCAACCTATCGTGCAGCTCTTTCTGGGGCGGCGTAAAATCGACAGTCAGCGTTTCAGGCTTTCGTGTCGTAAACTCGCCTATGTCTCGGCGGCGAGTGCGATTTATGAGTGAGCTAAAGGTATAAAACCCTTCTATCGCACCCGTCAGTTCCACGCGAACCGCATCATTCAGAACCGCATCCTGAAGCTGATCGTATGTTTTCTGAAAAGCTGGGGCTTCGCGAAGAAATAGCCGTCCCCACTCAGTCTGAGCAGCTTCATCGAGTAGCTCGCGTGCTTCAATCGCCCAGTTGGACTGCCCTAGACGGCACCGATGAACTGCGGCATTGATAAAGTGATTTGGCTCGGCCATCTGTGCAAAACTAGCCTGATCGATAATGAGATCAGGGCGCAAAACACTCAACAGTGTATAAAGATCTTTGCTCCCTAGTTGAACCGGGGTCGCAGTCAGGAATATCACTGCCTCAGCATTTTCGCAGAAGTGTCGGACACCTCGATGAAGGAAGGTTTCCGAATTCCGGATATGATGTGCCTCATCGACGATGACCAAGTCGAACTTTGGAAAAGGGTCCAGGTCATCAAGTCCTATGTTCTTGCCTTTTCGGCCTCCTGAAGGACCACGGATCAAGTCCGCGTCGAACAGGGAAAATGGAAGAATCACTTTCGAATATTTTTCCGGCCACTCACCTTCCAGATGAGTTTCTTGCAAACAATGCTTCAGAAGTGGCCCATCCATGGACGTAAAGTCTTCTCCAAAACGCTTCATCTCCAGCAGCCATTTACGTTCTGAGACGAGCGGCTTGGGGCAAATGATGAGTACTGAAGAAAGGTCTATCCGTGCCCGCAATTCCTTGATAATAAGCCCGGCCTCGATAGTTTTACCCACGCCTACCTCGTCCGCAATAAGTAGCCGTGGACGATCTGCCCGGATAAGCTTGAGCACAGGACGGTACTGATAAGGAATAAACTTCACCCGCCCTGAGCGGAGGGAAAATAGATTTTTCGTCGAGGGGGACAAAAGTTGATGGCTGGTCAGTTGAGCGTGAAGCGCTTCGACTGTGAGTGTATGCCGTTGATCTTCGACCATCACAGCCTGAAGCTGGCTTTCGTAAAACGTAACTTTGATATTGTTCTGGAATAAGCGGTATCGATACTCACCGGCGCTTGCCTCCAGTACCTCAATAACAGGCATAATCGCAGCCGGGTTAGATCGCAGCGATACAAGATTACCAACGGCGAAGAGGGACGTGGTTTGTGGCGTCTCGATAGCGCTGCTCGGAGTTTTCTCAACTACCCGCTTTGTACCTGCCAGACGCGAAAGAGCCTCTGCCTTTGCGGCTTCGACTATAGCTAGAATATCTGGAGCCGCGCCCAGCACATTCAATACCCGGCCCAGGGTATCAGCATCACGATAAATTTCACTGGAGGGAGTATCCTTTGCAGACTGATGTGCCCACTTATTACGCACCGTTTGCAATTCCTTTACCCAGTTCCGCGCCTCCTTTGTTAGAGGTAGTTGGCTCGAAAGCTCGAACCAGTTTTGATCCAGAATACGCAATAAAGCGGCGAAGTCCAGATCACATAGCATTTTGTAGCGGCCTTCCTGAGCATGCCGTTGCTGCTGAAATGAAAGACGATCAATCACATGCTTCTGCCACCAATCGTCGGCAAGTTTAGGCAGATTCTTGAAAAGAAATTGTTCCAGTTCTGTAGTCGCAAGACTTATGAGCGCGTTCATCGTATTTTTTTCCTTGAAATATGCCGCCTAACTTTTGCAAAAAACTCTGTAAACAATATGCTTCAATTTTGATGAGAAAATCGGGGGTATCTTTACAATGGTGCTAACGGAATGAGTCCCAAGCAAGCAAAAATTCCGAAGGCAAGCTCATGGTTCTGCGAAATTGTTAACAGCAGCCAAAATCCACGAAAATAATGACGACAGTATCGGTTATTCTAGCTCATCAATAAGATACTGGATCACCAAACTGTAATACTTACACTGATACCAGATTTCTTCGCTCGAATCCAACCTGTTAGAAGCGGATAGACCCTTGGAAGAACTTTAAATAACGCCTACCATTCAGTCTGAATTATCTATAAGTCAGGGCAAGCAAGAGTAAAACAGTCGCATTTTCGATAGCCGGGGTTTCCTGATGAGCACGTCCACCCACGATAGCCCTTCGAACACCTCGATCCCTGGAGCGTACTCGCCGCTCAAGTTACAGACGTTCAGATTTTTCTGGCTCGCATCCCTGGGTTCCAATATCGGTACCTGGATCAACGCGGTAGCCTCCGGCTGGGTGATGACCGACCTTTCCCCCTCGCCAGTGATGGTGTCGCTCGTACAGGCGGCGGCATCACTGCCGATGGTACTGTTCGCGCTGGCCGCCGGCGCGCTCACCGATATCGTCGACCGGCGCCACTATTTGCTTGCAACACAAATATGGATGGCGCTGGCAGCTGCCACGCTGGCTTTCCTGTCCGCCATCGATCAGCTCGATGCCTGGTATCTATTGATCCTGACCTTCGCCATGGGTATCGGGGCATCGATGGCAACACCTGCAATGAACGTCACCGGTCCCGAGCTCGTTCCCAGAAACCTGCTGCCGCAGGCTGTCGCCCTGAGTTCGCTATCGATGAATCTCTCTCGCTCCATTGGCCCGGCCATTGGCGGCCTCTTGCTGTCCCAGCTGGGGCCATGGGCGGCCTATAGCCTCAACGCAATTTCGTTTGTCGGCATGATAGTGATGTTGTGGCACTGGAAACCCGAACCGGATGAGCGCTCCCTTCCGCCCGAGCGCTTCTTCCAGGCGCTGCGCGCGGGATTGCGCTATGCACGCATGGCCTCACCGTTTCGCGCCGTTCTGATCCGCGCCACAGCTTTCATTGTGTTCACGATTTCCGCATGGGCGCTCCTCCCGCTGATTGCGCGCAATGAGCTCGCGGGCGGTCCGGAAACCTATGGATTCCTCCTGACCTTTGTCGGCATTGGCGCGGTTGGTGCCGTTATTAGTTTACCGAGGCTTCAGGCACATGTCTCGCGCGACCGCCTGGTACTGATCGCGAGCATAGTGTATGCGTTGACCATCGTAGCCTTGGCGACGGTCCGGAGCGAAGCAATATTGTACGGAGTCATGCTGGTTTCCGGCGCGACGTGGGTCACTGTCCTGTCTTCGCTGCAGGTCGCGGCGCAGATCTCTGTGCCCACCTGGGTTCGAGGACGTGCGTTATCGCTCTACATCATGGTGATCTCCGCCGGAATGGCACTCGGCAGTCTGCTATGGGGATGGTTTGCCTCGGAAGCTGGCATTCCGGCAGCCCTGGTGGCCTCGGCTGCGGGCGCAGTGGCGGCAGCACTGGCTGCGCGCGGATTCAGCCTGGGCGCCCAGGAAGCACCTGACCTGGCGCCATCCGAACATTGGGCACCGCATCCCCCCGCCGCGGAGGAACTGGACCGGCGGCGGGGGCCCGTCCTGGTGACTATCGAGTACGAGGTTGCGCTTGACCAGCGCGTGGCCTTCCTGGATGCGGTGCAGCCGCTCGGCGCATTACGCCGGCGCGATGGTGCGTTTGCCTGGGGCATCTTTGAGGATATTACCGTGCCCGGCCGCTACATCGAGCTCTTCCAGCATGACTCATGGCTCGATCATTTGCGTCAGCATACGCGTGTCACGCGCGAGGATCAGCGTGTTCAAGAAAATGTCCTCCGTTTTCACACAGGTAGCAAAGCCCCAACTGTTTCTCATTTTGTGGGCGGTGCACCAGCGACGCTCACGGATAGGTCAGTTGCGGCGAGCCCATAAAAGGGCGGACTTGCCTTGCTGGCAGCCCATCGGGCTTGAAGAATCGCAGCGAAAAGGTGACTGGTGAGGGCAGTTCGTGCCGATTTCGAAGGCCAATAGTTATTCTGTTGGTCGAAAAAGCGGCAAAATATGAACCGCCCAAACGCTTTTGCGCTTTTGCGCTTTTGCACTTTTGCAGCCGATTTCCTTTAAATTCGATAGGCTGCCAGGTTCGTGCTTCGGTCTCGTCGGCTGCGGATGCGTTCGCCACGACCGTTTCCCTGCCCTTATTTTCATTACCCACAAGGAGAACAAACCATGCTAGATATACGTCACGCTCAGGATCGCGGTCATGCCAATCTCGGCTGGCTGAATTCGTGGCACAGTTTTTCTTTTGGGGATTACTACGACCCCAAACATACGCAGTTTCGTGCGTTGCGCGTAATCAACGATGATACCGTCGAGCCGGGACGTGGTTTTGGTACGCATGGCCACCGCGATATGGAAATCGTCAGCTATGTGCTGGAAGGCGCGCTTGCGCACGAGGACAGCATGGGCACCGGCTCCATAATTCGTCCAGGCAGCGTGCAGCGCATGAGCGCAGGCACGGGTGTGCAACATAGCGAATTCAATCCTTCTCAGAGTGAAAAAGCTCATTTTCTGCAAATCTGGTTCTTGCCCAACAAGACAGGAATTTCCCCCAGCTATGAAGAAAAATACTTTGACGACACCGAGAAGCGCGGGCGGTTAAGATTGATTGCTTCGCCGGATAGCGCTGATGGATCCGTAAAAATTCACGCAGATGCGAAGCTATTCGCCGCGCTGGTGGATGACGGCGAACGGGTTGAGCAAACTATCGTCCCGGGTGGCTATGTTTATGTTCACGTCGCGCGCGGCGAGGTATCGCTGAACGGTACCCGCCTGCACCCAGGAGACGGCGCCAGCCTTAGCGATGAAAGTCACCTGGTTCTCGATCAAGGCCAGAAAGCGGAGGTACTTGTTTTCGAGCTTTGGTAAAACTAGCCTGTACGTCTTATGTAGCCGCTTTCTTGAGAAATTTCTGTCCGCGATAGATTCCCGTTGCCATAGATTTCACAACAGAGACGTCATTAAAACCATAGGAACGTACGCATTTTTCTACCTCTTCAATTTCGATATTGTTTCGTGGACCAACGATTATTTTCTTTATGACATTCAATCCTCTGAGGTCAAGCTCGTACCTTTTTTTCGGCGGTGAATCGTCCGTCAATATTGGCCCATAAATAGAGTCATAAATTATATTTCCCGAATCTTCTATTTGGAGTACGCCATAACGTGCGTCACCAGATTCATCAATCTGTTTCCGCAACAATAATCGGACCTCCTGTTCTTCATTAAAAAGGTCAGATTTAGTAGACCATAAGGCTTCCAAGGTATTGTACCCATTACTAAAGTTCTGCATGGAAAGTCCACTATCATCTGGTTTTAGCAGCATAGATAATTTGGTTTGCAAGATCTTAACAAGGCAACTCCCGTCATGCTGACATGATTTAATCAACTCCCCGGTCCGGTCTTTACCGCATGTAGGGCATCGATACTGTATCTCCAGCGTCGCTATATCATCGTCACGGCCGATTGGAATACTCGGATCTTTGAAGTCCAGCCCGATTGCAAACCCCTCCCCATCTTCTCCATAGGTGCGCCACTGGCAGAGTCGGTCTTCCTGCCGAGAAAAACAGATACCGAAAGCTTGGTGCTGACTCCGCCACTTCGCTGCTCGATTCTTAAAGTTCTTTTTTTCTTCAAGAGTTAGTGCTGAGTCTCCTACGAGACTTTCTAAAAAATGCCCTTCAGTGGCGTCATTCCAATCGCTCGTGGCAGTCATCCGAAATCGCTGCGTGCTGATGATTGCTTTGAAGGTCGCCGCTGAGCAGTAATGCCATAAAATATTCTCGTTAAGCCCCATTAAAATTCCATTTCAGATAATCGGCCAGAAGACACTATAAGTAAATTCCTTTCTCCTCTTCCTGCCACAGCAGAAAGGAGGTGATTCGATCTGGAATCTTTTTCAATTTCATTTATCCGGCCGCCATTCAACCATCAAACCCGGTTCTGATGCGGCTACCTGAAAATCGGAATTCACGCCGATTCCCGGTACGCATACGAGATGTTCCCCACTGAATATCAGCGGCAGCATTTCCCGCTCCCATGATGGGAGCGATGCCTCGCGTAAAAGATTCTTGAGGCTGCGGCGCGGGCGTTTTCGATCCGGCTGCAGACGCTCCCCGCCATGTCGCGAACGAATCGTGACCGGATGCTCTGAGAGTTTTTGTAGATTGATCCCCATGCCTCTATCGTGCGCGAATATAAGCGTACCGCCGAGCTCGGCAATGATCAGTTGCTTTTCTCCATGCCATGGCACCTGCCAATCCACGGCTGGCAATTCATCAGGTCTTGAGATGTCCCGGTTGCGCACGTGAACCATGCCTCTGAAGCAGCGAACTTCGGTATTGCCGAAAATCACCCGCAGTTTTGCATCTGGGCGGGAGGACAGCAATTGCCGCAAGATTTCTTCGAGCTTTGTCGTGCTGGGGAGTATCGCGCCCTGCTGCGCCAAAGTGTAGCGCAACAGGTTTCTGGCCCGAGGAAAACTCAATTTACGCAAGTCTTCAATGTGAAGTCTTCCAGGGACAATGCATTCCCTGCTGTCGGCCTCGGCTAATTCATCCAGCAGGGCGGATGCCTCCGCCATATGCCGGCTTGCGCGCAGGAAAGTTGTGCGATAAGAAGGGAAACGCTTTTCCAGTAGAGGAAAAAACTCATGGCGCAGGAAATTCCGATCGAAAGATACATCTTCGTTGCTCTCATCGGTGATCCACTGCAATCCATTCTTTCTGGCATAATCTTCGATCTCGCGCCGGGACACGTCAAGTAATGGTCTGAGTATTCGCGGCCTGTCATCCAGCGGCGCCGACTTCCCGTCAACGGCTTCTAATCCTTGTTTACCGTTTGCCTGCGCCAGATTCCTGACGACCGGCATAGCCCCCAAGCCCTTCACACCCGCTCCGCGCAGCAATTGCAGCAACAGGGTTTCAGCCTGGTCGTCCAGATGCTGGGCAAGCACCACATAATTGGCTTCGATTTTTTCGAATATCCGGTAGCGCTCGTCACGAGCCAGCGCTTCCAGGCTGACGCCGGGTTCCCGCCTGATTTTCAGTTTGGCAACTTCAAGCGGAATGCTTCTGGATCGGCATAGATCCCGGCAGAATTCGCTCCACCTGTCTGTGTTGGCGCTAATGCCGTGGTTGACGTGAATGGCCGAGAGCGAAAACTGCATTTCAACCGATACCGGGATCAGCAAATCCAGCAGCACGACCGAGTCCACCCCGCCGCTCAACGCGACGGCCAGACGATCTCCTGGCTGAACTTGTTCATGCAGCACATTCTCAGTCCTGCGCGAAATGCTATTTGATTTTGACTTCCTTGAATTTGCCATATCCCATCAGCCGCTCAAAACGTTTCTCCAGCAATAATTCCGTGGAGTAGCCTTGTAACTGCTTGAGCGATTCCTGCAATGATTTCCTGGCGGACTGCATGGTAGCCAGATAATCGCGATGCGCTCCGCCCGGTGGCTCACTGATGATCTTGTCAATCAACCCCAAGGTTTTGAGGCGATGAGCGGTAATGCCCATGATCTCGGCAGCTTCCGGCGCCTTGTCCGCGCTCTTCCATAAAATGGAGGCACAACCTTCAGGAGAGATGACGGAGTATGTTGCGTATTGCAGCATCTGCACCACATCTCCCACCGCCACTGCCAGCGCCCCGCCAGAACCGCCCTCGCCGATAACCGTGCAGATCACCGGCACTTTCAGTTCCGCCAGTACAAAAAGATTTCGTCCAATAGCCTCTGACTGGCCGCGCTCTTCCGCGCCGATGCCCGGTGACGCGCCCGGCGTATCGATGAATGTGATTAAAGGCACGTTGAATTTTTCCGCCAGGCGCATCAGGCGCAATGCCTTGCGATAGCCTTCAGGCTGGGGCATGCCGAAGTTGCGATGAATTTTTTCCTTGGTGTCGCGTCCTTTTTGCTGTCCGATAACCATTACCGCCTGCCCGTTAAACCGTGCTAATCCGCCAATGATGGCGTAATCATCGGCAAAACTCCTGTCCCCGTGAAGCTCTTCAAAATCGGTGAATAGATGCTGGATGTAATCAAGCGTATAAGGACGCTGTGGATGCCGGGCGACCTGCGAAATCTGCCATGGAGTCAGCTTGGAATATATGCTGTTCGTCAGTGACTGGCTTTTCTTTTGCAGACGCAGGATTTCAGCCGAGATATCCACCGCTGAATCGTCTTGTGCAAAACGCAGTTCTTCAATTTTTGCTTCAAGCTCAGCGATGGGCTGCTCGAAATCCAGGAAGGTAATTTTCATGCAACACGGGCGTAAATTTAAAAACGTAATGATACAGGATCATGCGGTACCCAAAAAACGCATTCCGGGTAAAGAATGAAAACGGAAGCAATTCGGGCCCTACCTGCACCGGGTTCTAACGAATCTTCAGGATTTTTTCGTTTTATTTTCAAGGCAGGTGTATCAATAGCAGAGGCCTTCTTTATCGAATATGTCGTGTACGGGATGCAGGAACGGTCACAAGAAATTCATAGGAAAATTTACGGAGAATTTCGCACTTGACTTTATTTTTGGCAGATAATTAATTTTATTTGTAATGTTTCTGATCCTTTTAAAAGCGAAATCCTGGATGGACCGCACTTCAGAACAGAGAAACCGCGCGATGTTTACCGTAGTCGGCATCCTGTTATTGGTCATTCCGAACTTGGGTGAGGTGCATGCGAATAACTTGGGAAACCTCTTCAGGGAAAGCGGTATGCAGGTCGGCGGCTGGATTAATGGTGGAGCGACATACAACGCGAATAACCCATCCGATGGGTTCAATGGTGCCGTCACTTTCGCTGACCGGGCTAATCGATTTCAGTTGAATCAATTTAATTTATTTATACAGCGTGCCGTGCCATCGGAAGGCACAGAATGGGATCTCGGTGGCCGTTTCGATTTTCTGTTCGGTACGGATGCTATTTATACCCAGGCTTTCGGCATTTCCGCCTTCGATGAGAATACCGGTGCGCCTTCGGATAGGGGGAATTGGGATCTCAATTTGTGCTGTAAATCGACACGCACTTATGGCATAGCGCTTCCGCAGGCCTATCTGGAGGCATATGTGCCTGTCGGTAACGGCCTCAATATCAAGGCCGGGCATTTTTACACGCCACTTGGTTATGAAACCGTTCCCGCTCCCGATAATTTCTTTTATACCCATGCATACATCCTTAACAGCGGCGAGCCGTTTACCCATACGGGCCTGTTGGGCAACTATACAGTCAATGCCAACTGGTCACTTCTAGGTGGCGCAACCACAGGCAGCGCAACAGGCGGTTGGGATGGAGGTTTTGATAAGCAACTGGATAACTGGGGCGGCTTGGCTGGCGTGCTTTGGACGAGTGACGACAAGAGAACCGCTGCGAATGTCGGCGGCACCTATGGGCAGACAGCTACAAATGAACCCTGGATCATGTATAGCGTCGTGCTACAGCACAGGATCACTCCTAAAACTCACCTGGTCGTGCACCATACGCACGGCTGGGCCAGCAAGATTTTCCTGGGTAACGGAATCAAGAACGCCGAATGGAATGGTATAGCATCAATACGCACCTGACCTATAACCTCCTCAGTGATCTATCCATTGGCATTCGCGCCGAACGCTTCACCGACCGAGTCGGTTGGCGCGTCTTCTCACCCTACCGGATACTTTCCGCGACTAACAACAGAGGTATCAGTTATGCGGGTAACATCCCAGCGATCAGCGCACCTGCCGATTACTATGCAATCACGCTGGGTATGAACTGGAAACCAGCCAAGAGACTGAAAGTTGACTGGAAACCGATGCAGAAGCTCAATGTTCGCCCAAACATTCGTTATGACCGCGCGGATGGCATTGGAGTGGCGTTCCGGCCGTTTGACGGCAAAAAGGATCAATTTTTGTTCTCGCTGGATGCCACGATCCCATTTTGAAGCATGTATTTACGGTTGGGGCGGCCCTGTTGACGGCTGGATCAGTATTCATCGAGAAATCCGTGTAAAATGGAGGGTTTTTCAAACCTTTTTTCAGGCATATTACTTTGATCACCACAGCCAATATTACCATTCAATTCGGGGCCAAGCCCCTGTTCGAGAATGTCTCGGTCAAATTCGGCGACGGAAACCGCTACGGCCTGATCGGCGCCAACGGCAGCGGCAAATCCACTTTCATGAAAATCCTCGGGGGCGACCTTGAGCCGTCTTCCGGCAATGTCAGCGTTGACGCTGGTGAACGCGTGGGAAAATTGCGCCAGGATCAGTTCGCTTTCGAAAACTGCCTGGTAATCGACACCGTGATGATGGGGCACGATGAGTTGTGGCGGGTAAAACAGGAGCGCGACGCGATCTATGCCAACCCGGACGCCAGCGAAGCGGAGTACATGCATGCGGCGGAACTTGAAGCGCGATTTGCCGAGCTGGACGGATATTCGGCCGAAGCGCGTGCCGGAGAATTATTGATGGGAGTGGGTATCCCGTTGCCCCAGCACACGGGCCTGATGAGCGCGATAGCGCCCGGATTCAAATTACGCATACTGCTGGCGCAGGCGTTGTTTGCCGATCCCGACATCCTGCTGCTGGATGAGCCTACCAATAACCTCGATATCAACACTATCCGCTGGCTTGAAGACGTCATCAACGCCAGCAAGAGTACCATCGTCATCATCTCTCATGACCGCCATTTTTTGAACAGCGTCTGCACCCACATGGCCGATCTGGATTATGGGGAGATCCGCATCTACCCCGGAAACTACGACGATTACATGACCGCGTCTACGCAGGTGCGGGAGCGTATGCTGACCGACAACGCAAAGAAGAAAACGCAGATTGCGGAATTGCAGTCGTTCGTCAGCCGCTTTTCCGCCAACGCTTCCAAAGCACGGCAGGCCACCAGCCGCGCGCGCCAGATCGAGAAGATAAAACTGGAAGATGTAAAACCTTCCAGCCGGCAGTATCCCTACATCCGCATTGACGTGGACGAGCGTGAAAAGCTGCATCGTCTCGCAGTGTCGGTGCAAAGCATCGACAAGCAGTTCCCCGGCATGGAAAAGCCGCTACTTCACAAATTCAGCCTTAATGTCGAGGCCGGCGAGAAAATCGCCATCATCGGCCCCAACGGTATCGGCAAGACCACGCTGCTGCGCTGTCTGGCCGGGGATCTGGCGCCCGATGCAGGACAGGTGAAATGGACGGAGAAGGCTCGCCCTGGTTACTTTGGCCAGGATCATGCCGCCGACTTCGAAACGGACATGTCGCTCACAGACTGGATGACGCAATGGCGGCGCCAAAACGATGATGATCAGGCTGTGCGGAGTGTGCTTGGAAGACTGCTGTTTTCCGGCGATGAAGTAAAAAAATCAGTGACGGTAATTTCGGGAGGAGAAGAAGGGCGGATGTTGTTTGGTAAACTCATGTTGCAGAAAAACAATGTATTGCTCATGGACGAACCGACCAACCATCTCGACATGGAGTCCATCGAATCCCTCAATGCCGCGTTGGAAAAATATACGGGCACGTTGATCTTTGTCTCCCATGACCGTGAGTTCGTATCCTCACTGGCAACTCATATTATCGAAATGAAGCCGGATGGAATCAATGATTTCAAGGGCAGCTATGAAGATTATTTGAGGGGAAGTCAAGTCGCCATACCCGACAACTCCGGCTCCCGGAGCAATAACCCGGCACCCAAAGAAAAAATCCGCGCTTCATCCCGATGACCTGTTGTCCGCGCCCGGCAGCGCGGCACGGTAACGCTCCCAGTCGAAGCAGGGACCCGGATCCGTCTTCCGGCCCGGCGCGATATCCGAATGCCCGACAATACCGGTAATGGGATATCTGCTTTGAAGCGTTCGGGTGAGTGCTGCCAGAGCCTGGTATTGGAGATCGGTAAAAGGCGTCGTATCACTGCCCTCAAGCTCTACACCGATGGAAAAATCATTACAGCAGCTCTTGCCCTGCCAACAGGATTCGCCCGCATGCCAGGCACGTTTTTCGCACGAAACAAACTGGATAATCTCGCCGTTTCGTCGGATGAAAAAATGCGCAGAAACTGTAAGGTCGCGAAGGGCCTGATAATAAGGATGAGCCCCCGGATCAATCCTGTTGGTGAATAATTGGATCACGCCATCACCGCCAAATTCTTCCGGCGGCAGGCTGATGTTATGGATCACCAGCAGGCTTATTTCACAATCGACGGGACGTTCGTCGCAATTAGGGGAAAGAATAAAACGTATCCCGTCCAGACAGCCCACCGCATCAATTTTCATCCGATGGCTGCCTTTAAATGCTGCTCTCACGCTTTGGACCTTGCTCGCATCGTCGGTTTTGGTCACGTAACGCTACGATTGCAAATGCAACCGACGATGCTCATCGCTACAAAAAAACTTGCCCTCTGAAACGATACTTTCACTTCTGGGCAAATGTACGCCGCAATGAATGCAGCGCACCATGTCCTCACCTTCAATTGATGACGGCTCTTTACGCGCCTCTTCCCCCTGCTTTTTAATTGCGCGCCGATAACTCCGTATTACCCAGATGAAAAATACAACAATAAGGGCAAAGAATAACAGTCTACCCAACGCGCAATCTCCGCTTCAGTATCAAATTTTGTCGTGTATGTTAGTGAAAGGCTTGTCGTCACATTCTACTGCTTAGATGATCCTGCGCAAGCCTCATAATAGAGAGGGAGGTGGATTCTATTGCTGCCAGGTTCCGCTGTCGAGCCCAGGATACATCAAGCGATGTCAATCGCTGCCATCGTCATGCGGCACAGCTCGTTCAGGGTCCTCTCAGCTGTCAGGCACGAGCGTGCCAGGATGCGGGATGCCAGGACCAAACCTGGTCCCGCAGCGAATGCGCTACTATCGGCCTCGACCAGAAAACGATTTTGCTGCAGGAACTTACTTTCCATAACCCTTGCGAGTCGCCCCGTTCAGGCGAGACAAAATTGGAAAGAAAAAGAACTAAACGAATGGTCGGGGTGAGAGGATTCGAACCTCCGACTCCTGCGTCCCGAACGCAGTACTCTACCAGGCTGAGCTACACCCCGAATCAGTTTGTTTTCAAATACTTATTTTTGTTACACCCAACCAGCTTCAACTTCTCAAGCCCGTGGGCAGCAATTGTACGCAGGAAGAGATATCCGGGCAATCTGGAACTGCTCGGAAAACGCTCAAAATTGAGCAAAAGCCCGATCGATTATCCCAGCGCGGAAACCGGCTAGTAATTTCGCGCCACCGCAAATATGCTCAGTTGTAATAAAGACTCCTTATATTTCGAATCAGGCAGCGATGAAATCGTTTTGGATGCCGTCTCGGATTCGGATTGTGCTCGCTGCTTGGCGTACTCCAGCGCACCGGTTTGCTGGATAACCTCCAGGACAGGCTGGAACCCCCCCTCCCCGCCCTGCTCTATGGCATTGCGTATTATCGCCGCCTGCGCACTTGATCCTGTTCTCATTGCGTAAATAAGCGGCAGCGTAGGCTTGCCTTCGGCCAGGTCATCTCCCAGATTCTTGCCCGTTTCATGATAGTCCCCCGAGTAATCGAGCATGTCATCGGTTAATTGAAATGCGGTGCCGAGATGCATGCCATAGGCGGCCATCGCCTCCTCCTCCTCTGTTGTGGCATTGCCGAGGATCGCGCCGAGCCGGGTCGCCGCTTCAAACAGCTTCGCGGTTTTATAACGGATCACTCGCAAGTAATTTTCCTCGTCGACGTCCGGATCACGACAGTTGAGCAATTGCAATACTTCGCCTTCGGCAATGGTATTGGTCGCATCCGCCAGTACTCGCATGATGCGCATGTTGTCCACTTCCACCATCATCTGGAATGCACGAGAATAGAGAAAATCTCCCACCAATACGCTGGCGGCATTCCCGAACAAGGCATTTGCTGTTGCCTTACTTCGCCGCAATTCGGAAGCATCCACGACATCGTCGTGCAACAGCGTCGCGGTATGAATGAACTCCACGACTGCCGCAAGATTGTAGTGGTATCGCCCCACATAGCGAAATGCATTGGCGGAAAGAATCACAAGGGCGGGCCGCAAGCGTTTCCCACCGCTGTTGATGATGTATTCGCTTACCTGACGGATGAGCCCCACATCGGAGTAGAGTTTCTCTCGAATAACTGCATCTACCTCGCCCATATCCTGGACGATAAGACTTCTGATACGTTCAATTGACACTGAGGTTCCTGCAAAAAAGATGCCATGGTAGAAACGTCCCTGCCACTGTGTCAAGTTCGATAGCGGACGTACCCCGACATTTTGGCACAAAACTGATTCGCAACAGGCCTTTGACCTTAAGCAGACGACTATGTATAATTCGCGCTCACCTCTTTCAGGTCACTCTCGTACGAGAGCATAGGAACCCAATATGTATGCAATCATTAAAACCGGCGGAAAGCAGTATCGTGTTGAAGCCGGACTAAAACTCAAAATAGAACAGGTACCGGCAGATATTGGGAGTGAACTCCTGATCGACCAGGTCTTGATGGTTGCCGATGGGGACAACATTTCGGTGGGCAAACCTTTGCTCGATGGCGCTTCGGTCAAAGCCACCGTGCTGGAGCAAGGCAGGCACGCCAAGGTGCGTATTTTCAAGCTGCGCCGACGCAAGCACTACCAGAAACATCAAGGGCACCGGCAGAATTACACCGAAATCCAGATTACTGGCATTTCGGTCTAGGAGAGTTTACCATGGCACATAAGAAAGCAGGCGGCAGCTCCAGAAATGGTCGTGATTCGAATTCCAAACGCCTGGGAGTAAAAACTTTTGGCGGCGAATTGATTCCCGCTGGAAGTATCATAATTCGTCAGCGCGGCACGAGAGTTCATGCTGGCGAGAACGTTGGCATGGGCAAGGACCACACGTTATTCGCCAAGATAGATGGCAAGGTCAACTTCGGCGTCAAGGGCTCGCCACAACGTAAGATAGTGAGCGTCATACCGATCTAGTTTTTAACTGATCTCCGCTTAAAGAGCCCTGTCATATCGATAGGGCTTTTTTGTTTGTACCGCCGATAACAGGCAAGATCATCCATGAAATATATAGACGAAGCAATAATCCATGCGATCGCAGGCAAGGGGGGCGACGGCGTAGCAAGTTTCCGCCGCGAAAAATTCATTCCGAAAGGCGGCCCTTCGGGCGGCGACGGCGGGCGCGGCGGCAGTATTTTTGCCATTGCCGACCGCAACATCAATACCCTGGTGGATTATCGTTTCGCACATACGCATCGCGCCAAGAAAGGGGAAAATGGACGCGGCTCGGATTGCTACGGGAAAGGGGCCGAAGACATTGTATTACGCATGCCGGTGGGCACCGTTATCACAAACGCCAACACCGGAGAAGTTATCGCCGACCTGGAGCAGAACGAGCAGAAAGTTTTGCTGGCCAAAGGCGGCAAAGGTGGGCTTGGGAACCTGCATTTTAAATCCAGTATAAATCGCACACCCCGCCAATTTACGCTGGGCGAACCCGGTGAGGAATTCGACCTTAAGCTGGAGCTCAAGGTCCTGGCGGATGTAGGGCTTCTGGGCATGCCCAATGCCGGCAAATCCACACTGATCCGCGCAGTGTCGGCGGCTCGCCCGAAAGTAGCGGATTATCCTTTCACTACGTTACATCCCAACCTGGGCCTGGTACGCGTGGACCAGAACCGCAGCTTCGTGATGGCGGATATTCCCGGCCTGATAGAGGGTGCAGCGGAAGGTGCGGGATTGGGTCACCGCTTCCTTAAACATCTCACTCGTACCCGTCTGTTGCTGCATATTGTGGACGTAGCGCCGCTGGATGAAAATGTCGATCCCGTGCGCGAAGCCAAAGCCATCGTGAACGAGCTCAGTCAATATGATGAATCTCTGTATCAAAAGCCGCGTTGGCTGGTACTCAACAAGGTCGACCTGCTGCCCGAAGACGAGCGGGAGAAAGCCTGCAAAAAATTCATACGCAGCCTCGGCTGGAAAGGGAAGAGCTTTATTGTTTCGGCACTGGCCGGTGAAGGCTGCAAGGAACTGACCTACGCCATCATGAATTATCTGGAGCAAGAAGCAGGAATTGCAAATCCGGAGCCTGTGCCAACTGACGAGCATCATCCGGAATCGTAGGTCGCAGGCTTCTTTATGAGGGAAATGACGAGTCTACATGCCATCTATCTCATCCTCTGGCCCAGCCTGGCGCATGCAAGTAATCCGCCGACCACAACGTAGAATCAGATATGGAATCCATTTTAAAACAGTCGCGGCGCATCGTCATCAAGGTTGGCAGCAGCCTCGTCACCAACCAGGGGCAAGGGCTCGATCATACGGCGCTGGCGGGCTGGGCGGAGCAAATTGCCAACCTCAAGGAAATGGGCAAGGAGGTCGTGCTGGTCTCTTCCGGCGCGATAGCGGAAGGTATGCGGCGCCTGAAATGGAAAAAACGTCCTCGTGCACTGCATGAATTGCAAGCTGCTGCCGCAGTCGGACAAATGGGACTGGTGCAGGCCTATGAACATTGTTTTCGCACCCATGGAATCCAGGCTGCGCAAATACTGCTCACTCACGAAGATTTGTCCGACCGGAAACGCTACCTAAATGCGCGCTCGACGCTGATCACGCTATTAAGCATGAACGTCATCCCGGTTATCAATGAAAATGACACCGTGGCGACCGACGAAATACGCTTTGGCGATAACGATACGCTTGCTGCACTGGTAACCAACCTGATTGAAGCCGATGTGCTTGTGATTCTTACGGATCAGGGCGGATTATTTACGGCCGACCCCCGCAAGGATGCGCACGCAAAGCTCGTGGAAGAAGCCAGGGCTGGGGATCCCGCCATTGAAGCGATGGCCGGCGGAGCGGGCAGCGACATAGGCCGAGGGGGCATGCTGACGAAGGTAATAGCGGCGAAGCGAGCGGCACGCAGCGGTGCTCACACCATCATCGCATCCGGTCATGAGGCCGATGTCCTGATTCGTCTCGCAAAGGGAGAAGCCGTCGGCACGCAACTGCTGGCGGAAACGCTGACGCTGGCCGCGCGTAAGCAATGGCTGGCGGATCACCTGCAAATTCGCGGAAATGTCATGCTGGATGAGGGCGCCGTGGAAGCGCTTGCAGTGGGCGGCAAAAGCCTTTTACCGATAGGCGTTACAAATGTCATCGGCACCTTCGAGCGCGGCGAGCTGGTAGGCTGCCTGGATCCCGTTGGACGGGAAATTGCACGGGGACTGGTCAATTACAATGCCGCGGAAACCCGGAGAATTTTGCGGCGCGCAAGTAACGAAATCGAGACTGTTCTGGGTTATTTAGGCGAACCAGAACTCATCCACAGGGATAATATGGTCCTGCTTTAATATCGTAGAATATTGCCTTGTTCAATTTCTCCGAGAAACGTTCAATGAAGCTCACGAAAATAGACAATAATTTTTCCGCCAGCCCACAGATCAGTGTTGAGGATTTGCTTGATATCAAAGCGGCTGGTTTCAGAAGTGTAATCTGCAATCGACCGGACAGCGAGGATGGTGGCGCTCATCCGGATCACAACCTTCTTGAGTCAGCGGCAAAAGAAGCAGGTCTTGAATTTGCCTACCTTCCGGTTGTGCCGGGGCAAATAAATGACGCTCAAATTGCTCGGTTCAAGCTGACAATTGATAAACTGCCCGGCCCCATACTTGGCTACTGCCGTCTGGGGATTCGCTCGAAAGTGCTTTACGAGCGTGCGCGGTGAAAATCACGACCTGATCTGCCAGTCTCGAAGAAATTTTCACGCAGGTAGCAAAAGCACGCTTCCGCCTAATATCGTACTGCTCGCGGGTGGATTCCTGCTTTCAATGCCTGGATAGCCTCATCCGCATCCCTCACCATATCGAACCCCAGCGGACAGAAAAAATACCTGTAGAGCGCGCGCGGGGCGTAGTTCTGGTTAAGCGTTTCGAGGTCGGTCCATTTCGACCTTCCTGCCCGCGTCCAGGTATGGTCGTTCCGGCCGTAGGCGTAAGTTCTTTTTTCGGCGGTCTGGCAACGTATTCCTTCGTAGCTCACGTTCATCCCGCCTTGCGATGACTTGATCACGAGGGTGTAGCGCACTACGCCATCCTCTCCAACCGCGATGGACAAGGCGTCGACATAGTGAAGGTTTGTGCTGACGGGACCCGCATCGAATTGCAGCAGATTTTCCGTCTCCGGATAGGGAGGCAATTGCGCCTGAAGTTCGACCCAGGGTCTCTCATGATCAAATTCATACTCGAATTTTTGCTGCTGCGCGTCAGCTGCAACCGGCAAAAAGCTTAGCAACAGCAGGAATCTTTTCATCAGACGGTCAAGTCCTTGATCAAGGATTCGCGTACCGCTGCTGGCACCGGCTCAGCCAAAACCCCGTAGGCATGATGATCGATACCCATGCTCAAGGACGCGCCCTGATGCAGCGCTTTTATCATCTCCCCTGTGAGCTCGAAACGCAGAAAATGCACCGCGGATGTCTTCTCTCCATTTTCACGCTCCATGTCTTCATCGGCGATGGCGTAAACCGGATCAAAGCCATTTATCCCGACCCAAACCTTATCTTCTATACCGATCAGTTTCGCCAGCCTGGCGGCGCGCTCGACCGGATCAGGATATTCAATCATCATGGTTGCTTTCCAGTTGGCACCGTCCGGAACCAGAGGACCGTACGCATCCAATTCAGCAAGTATGCCATCTTCATCAAAAATCTTCTCTGCCCGCAGCATTTCCTGGATTTGATATCGTACCGTCAACTCGTCCTCGAAAATAAGCGTGACATTCTCGCCCAGATGGACCTTGCGTTTTTTTTTATGCGCCATTACGCGAGCACGGAACTCCTGCCTCACTTTGGCATAGGTTTCCAGGGTCATCAGACTACCAGGAGTAATCGAGGGCATGAATTATTATTCCATTGCATTAAAAAAATTACGCCACGTCGGCTTCGTTCCCTGTTCCTCGCGGCACTTCACTTATGAGTACTGTCTTCGCGGCTTGTCTCTCTCTATTCCCCATTCTCGAACTGGAATAACAGGAACAAAAAAGCAAAGGCGATTACTCAGCCAATCGTTCAGTCAAGCCCATAGGCCATCCGGATCAGCGTCAACGGATGCTGCTTCTGCGCCTTGGTATCACCCATACCCTGCTCGATGTGCCGTGCGGCGATGGCGCAGTCAGAACTGATGTAATCGGGAGCGGAAGCCCCCATTTGCTTGAATACCGGTTTGCCGATTTTCATGGAATCGGCAAAGTGTTCGCTTTTTACTCCCCAGGTCCCATCATGGCCGGAGCATCGCTCCACGACGCTCACTTTCGTATCGGGAACCATCTGCAGCATTTCCCTGGTTTTCTGCCCGATGTTCTGAACGCGCAAATGGCAGGGAATGTGGTACGAAATATTGCCCAGCGGCTGTTTAAAATCGGTTTTCAGCAAACCGTCCCGGTTGCGCAACATCAGATATTCAAATGGATCGAACATTGCTGCTGCTACTGCTTTCACATCCTCATCCTCAGGAAACATGAGCGGCAGTTCCTGCTTGTACATAAGCGTGCAAGAAGGCACAGGTGTAAGTATTGCGTACCCTTCCTTCGCAAGTTTCGCCAATGGGGGAATATTCCTGGTTTTAAGCGCTTTCACCGCATCCAGGTCACCCAGTTCCAGCTTCGGCATCCCACAACAGGCTTCTTTTTCAACCAGACGCGTGGGAATTCGGTTGTGGTCAAGAACTTTCAATAAATCGTGCCCTATGCCGGGCTCATTGTAATTGACATAGCAGGTAGCATAAATCGCAACCTTCCCCGATGTCCTGTCACCGTCATGCACTTCGAAAGATTGGTTGAGCCTGGCGTTCGGGCGAAATTTATGACTGTCATAGTCCGGCAGTTTCCGCTCGGCGTGAATACCCAGTACGTTATCCATCAGCTTACGGGCGACCGGCGCCTTGTTAACCGCGTTTACCACCTCAGCCACTACCGGAATGGCGGCCAGTTTACCCATGAGATCGGTACTGGAAAGCAATTTATCACGGAAGCGGACGTCACCTTTTTTGTGCTTGACGGCCTTCGCGCGCAGCATCAGATGAGGAAAATCCACATTCCATGGATGCGGGGGGACATAGGGACATTTGGCCATGAAACACATATCGCAGAGATAACACCGATCGACTACCTCCCAGAATTTCTGCTTCTCCACCCCATCGAGTTCACCGGTGCTTCCCTCGTCTATAAGATCAAACAAGCTCGGAAATGCCGTGCATAGGCTGACGCAACGGCGGCAACCATGACAAATGTCGAAGACACGCTCCATTTCACTGAATAGCTTCGGCTCGTCATAAAAATCCGGATTTTCCCAGTCGAGCGGATGACGCGTGGGACGCTCCAGACTGCCTTCTCGAGTGGTCATGGCGATATGAAAATGTATAGGGATAAAACAGGTGGAACTTCAGAGCAGAACGTCACAGCGGAACAATCGGGCCGGATCGAATGCTGGCACTCGACCCGGTCATTCCTGCCTTGCAACGACTCAATCAGCCAGGTTATCCAGAACCTTCTGGAAACGATTGGCATGAGAGCGCTCAGCCTTGCCCAACGTCTCGAACCAGTCGGCGATTTCGTCGAAACCTTCATCGCGAGCAGACTTGGCCATGCCAGGATACATATCGGTATATTCATGCGTCTCGCCTGCTATCGCCGTTTGCAGATTGGCGCGAGACGAGCCGAATGGCATACCTGTAGCCGGATCGCCGCAAGTTTCCAGATACTCCAGATGTCCATGGGCATGCCCGGTTTCCCCCTCCGCCGTCGTGCGGAAGATGTTTGCAACATCATCCTGACCTTCAACAGCCGCTTTGCTTGCAAAATAAAGATAACGGCGATTGGCCTGAGATTCTCCGGCAAAGGCAGCTTTCAAGTTTTCTTCGGTTTTTGATCCTTTCAGTTCCATGTTTCCCCTCCTGGTTAGTTAAGTACCAATAATCAAACTGATCATATCCGCGGGCCATCCGAGCTGGATGCTCGAATAACATGAATTCATGTGGCCCAAAACGAGGCCAAACTAAACCCCGAGAGACTATCGAAGGGGCTTCACCTTGTCAACCGGTCGACTTGCATACGGTTTATGCTTGTGTGGGTTTATGCTTGTGTGCGCCCCGTTGCACCTAACGAGGTTAGTCGTACTGAACAATATCTTAAAAAAAACCTGCGTTCACTTTAAACCGGGTGGAGATGGCGATAAATAAAAAGTGATAAGCCGAGAAAGCAAAATATTGCCCTATACGTGCAAAATTCCGCTCGATCGACCTCTTTACTCAGGTAACCAGATTCTGCGGCTTTCCGGCCACCCAGGCTTCAATATTGTCGATTAGCTGATCGGCGAGAAAGTGCATTGCCTCGGCTGAGGCCCAAGCGATATGTGGCGTAAGAATGAAATTGGGGCGGCGCAGGTCGAGCAATGGATTCCCGTCTTTAGGCGGCTCGACGGTGAGCACGTCAAAGCCGGCGCCTGCAATAATGCCTTCTTGCAGGGCCTGAACCAGAGCTGCCTCATCGACAAGTCCACCCCGCGCGGTATTGATCAGCAACGCGCTGCGCTTCATCTTGCGGAATTCATCAATGCCGATCATGTTGCGCGTGGCTGGCGACAATGGGCAATGCAACGAGAGTATATCCGACTCGGCGAGTACCTGATCGAAAGGAGTGAGCAGCACATCTTTTTTCTTGCTGGACGGATGGTACGCAAATAAAACACGCATGCCGAACCCGCGCGCAATTGCAGCGGTGCCGCGCCCGATAGCGCCTTCGCCGATTATGCCCATGGTCGCGCCGAACAATTCGCTTATATTATGCGTAAACAAACAGAACTGTTCCGATTTCTGCCACGCCTCCTGCTCAATCTCCTGCCGGTACGCCAGCAAGTTGCGGCGTAACGCGAGCACCATCGCGAACACGTGCTCCGGTACGGTATGGATCGCATAATGGCGGATATTCGACACCGCGATGCCACGCTTGCGGCAGGATGCAATATCGATGGCATCATATCCCGTTGCGGCAATCGCTATCATTTTCAGCTTGGGCAATTCCGCGAGAATCTCGTCGCTCAATCCCAATTTATTGATGATGGCTACAGTCGCACGCTGCAGGTGCGGCACGATC
The DNA here is from genome assembly GCF_900103145.1 of Nitrosospira sp. Nsp18. Taxonomy (NCBI): domain Bacteria; kingdom Pseudomonadati; phylum Pseudomonadota; class Betaproteobacteria; order Nitrosomonadales; family Nitrosomonadaceae; genus Nitrosospira; species Nitrosospira sp. Nsp18. The sequence goes on from NZ_FMWY01000018.1 coordinate 40,869, forward strand.
TGATCAGAAGTCGTTTGCGCGTATTCCTCGTACGTATGCTCAAAATTCGGTCGACGTACCTTCACCTTTAGTGAATCCCGCTCCGGAAAAACGACGTGATGGCTCATGTGTATTTTTTTCCCTTATTCAACCTGGAGAATCCAGATAATTCTGGCATAGAGGCCCCGACGATAACTAAGCGATAACTGAGCCGGCAACTCTGATTGAATACAGGGCACAGGACGAACCATGCCCCGTCGGCGGCAGTATAGTGATCCAGAAGACCTGCTTTGCCGAACCAGACGGGATGGCGGCAACCACAGCCGTCGGCGCGCCGGCGCCGGATTGATCATGTTACTCCCGATTCATCGTGGCAGAAAACAGGCTTGCTGAGATAATCATCAGCCCGCCAATCCATTCCCTGGGCGTCATCGCCTCATCAGTCAGGAAATAGGCTGCAATCGCCGCTACCACTAACTCGAAAAGCATGATTACGATGGCCTGATTCGCGGGCGTGTGCGCCAAGCCGTATTGCACAACCAAACTCAGGGCGAACACGATCAATCCGACGCCCAACAGGAGCAGATACGTTTCTGTAGAAATGTCGCTTATTACGGGCGGGTCAACCAGAAACAGGCTGTAACCGAATGCTACCAGCGCGACACCGGTCCATACCGCCACCGATTTTACCTGAACACTATGGTATTGGTCTTTGCGGCTCAGCACATTCGAGAGTGCAAACATGAAGCCAGCTGATAATCCCATCCAGTCACCATAAGAGGAAGGCAATGAAAAACCGTTTTCCGGCTGCCACAGCATGACTATCGCACCTGCCAAAGAAAAAACGATAACCAGATAACCGTGCAAACTCAATATTTCATTCAGCAGAAGGCGAGAGAACACGATTGTCCATAGCGGTGCGAGATAAAATAAAAGCAGGACACGCATGACCTCGCCGTGAATGACGCCGAGTACGTAGGCGAGATTGGTCCAGCCTGCAAACAGGCCAATCCAGAACAATAGATGTGGCTCGCCGCCGAGCACCTGCGATCTGTGCAAATATTTCCGGAATATAAGCAGCCCCAGCAGTAAGGCAATTGCGTAAGTGACCGAGGTCGCGATGGCGCCGCTTATCCTGGCTTGTTCCAGCAATCGATAGGGATACCACAGCAGGCCCCAGATACTTGCTCCTATGAGCAGCGCCGCCACGGGAAAATCATTTTGTTTCGTTTTGTTCATTTTGATTGGTCGCGAGACGCCTGCCCTTTATAATCCTGTTTCGATCAATAGACTTAAAGCCACTAAGGTAGCAGATTGCTGTACAGAGCCTGCCCCAGCCTACCAAATTGAATCCCAATCTCGACCGCCTGCAACCTTATCCCTTCCAGAAGCTCAATAAGCTGTTTGAAGGAATCGAGCTAAATACGGCTCTTCCTCCCATCAGCCTGCACATAGGCGAGCCCAAACATACCACACCGGATTTTATTCGCCAGGCTCTGGCGGAGAATCTCGGCGGGATGGCCTTCTACCCCACCACCCTTGGCGCCCGATCGCTGCGAGCACGCATAGCCGCCTGGCTGATAAAGCGCTATCACGTGCCTGCCGTCGATCCTGACACACAGGTTATTCCGGTTAACGGGAGCCGCGAAGCGCTGTTCTCTTTTGCCCAGGCAGTAATTAACCCATCGCCTCCAGACGCCATTGTGGTTTGTCCGAACCCCTTTTATCAAATATACGAAGGTGCGGCTTTGCTGGCGGGCGCCACTCCATATTTCCTGAATACGCTGCCGGGAAATAATTTTGCCCTCGACTATGCGCAACTGTCGGGCGATATCTGGTCGCGCACGCAACTGGTGTATGTCTGCTCCCCTGGTAACCCTACGGGCAGGGTAATGTCGATGGATGAGTGGAAGCACCTATTCGAGCTTTCCGATCGCTATGGCTTCGTTATTGCGTCTGATGAGTGTTATTCCGAGATCTATTTCGATGAGGCTTCTCCACCGCTTGGCGCACTTGAGGCTGCCCAACGTCTTGGTCGCACCGGCTTCCCCAGGTTGGTTATATTCAGCAGTCTGTCGAAAAGGTCTAATGTGCCAGGTATGCGCTCGGGTTTCGTAGCGGGAGATGCGGCGTTACTGGCAAAATTTTTGCTCTATCGTACCTACCATGGCAGTGCAATGAACCCGGCAGTGCAGGCGGCGAGCGAGGCAGCCTGGAGTGACGAGTTTCATGTTATCGAGAACCGCAGTCTGTACCGGGAAAAATTCGATGCGGTTACTGAATCGTTGCAGGAAACTCTGCAGGTGTCCATGCCGGATGCCGCATTTTATTTATGGATGAAAACACCGTGCAGTGACGTCGAGTTCGCCCGGCAGCTTTATCGCGATTATAATGTAACGGTTTTACCCGGCAGCTATCTGGGACGATATGCGCACGGGATCAATCCTGGCGGAAATTTCATTCGTATCGCCCTCGTTGCTCCGCTGGAAGAATGCATTGAAGCAACTGGACGCATAAAAATGCTGGTAGCGGACTTGCAGCGCGAACGACGGAAAATTTGAATCGATATAATATCTAAAGCAGATTAAGGAAAATCATGGATCAGCTCCAAAGTACCATTGAAGAAGCATTCGAACGCCGCGCCGAGATTACACCGCGTAATGTCGAGGCCAAACTCAAGGAATCCGTTGCCCAGGTACTTGAAATGCTCGATGGCGGTAAACTGCGGGTGGCAGAGAAAATAAATGGCCAATGGAATACGCATCAATGGATAAAAAAAGCGGTGCTGCTTTCTTTTCGCATAGAAGACAATAGCTTCATCAAGGGCGGTTTCTCCAACTATTTCGATAAAGTGCCCTCCAAGTTTGCGGATTACAGTTCAAAGGATTTTCGTAATGGAGGCTTCCGCGTGGTGCCCCCCGCGACAGTAAGAAAAGGCTCGTTTATTGCCGGTAACGTGGTATTAATGCCTTCGTATGTCAATATCGGCGCGTACGTCGATGAAGGCGCAATGGTCGATACCTGGGCCACGGTGGGTTCCTGTGCCCAGATAGGCAAGAATGTACATCTTTCCGGCGGCGTGGGGATAGGCGGCGTACTTGAGCCGCTACAGGCCAATCCGACTATCATCGAGGATAATTGCTTTATTGGTGCACGTTCGGAAATCGTCGAAGGGGTGATTGTTGGAGAAAATTCCGTAATTTCCATGGGTGTATATATAGGCCAGAGCACCAAGATCTATAATCGGGAAAGCGGCGAGATAAGCTATGGCCGTATTCCGCCGGGATCTGTGGTTGTTTCGGGTAATTTACCCTCTGCGGATGGGAAATACAGCCTTTATTGCGCGGTCATCGTTAAACAGGTCGATGCGAAAACCCGCGCAAAAACTGGTATCAATGAGCTTCTGCGCGGGATATAGGCCGCAAATCATCCTTCGTCATATCAACCGCCGGCGCCCACGTTACTCATCCGGCAAAAAAATATGGCTTTCGTTATTTTGGCTTGAATCGATATTGGGTCTAAAACAGCAGTAGCGTGCTTTGCACGTTACTGGTAACCGGTTTCCGCCAGCATGACATTCATATCGCTTGCCTTGATCACAGTACAACAGTAAAAATCAGTAAGTAATACTCACCCGCGCATCCGCAAGCCGGTTTCTTTTCAGGAAATATCCCATGCACAATGACACTATCGCGCTCGCAAAGGCGCTAATCGCCCGTCGTTCCCTAACGCCACTCGATAATGGTTGCCAGGAAATCCTCATCAGCCGCCTGGAACCGATCGGCTTCAATATTGAAAAGATACACTGCGGCGAAGTGGATAATTTATGGGCCCGGCGTGGAACCGGTTCTCCACTATTGTGTTTCGCCGGACACACTGATGTGGTGCCGACTGGCCCGCTCGACAAATGGGAAAGCGACCCCTTCAAACCTGAAATCCGGGATGGCAAGCTTTATGGTAGAGGCGCAGCCGACATGAAAGGATCACTTGCGGCTTTCATTACCGCAATTGAGGCTTTTGTTGCCGAACACCCGAATCATGGCGGTTCTATTGCGTTGCTTGTCACCTCGGACGAAGAAGGGGTGGCAACAGACGGTACCGTCAGAGTGGTGGAGGCTCTCAAAGCCCGTAATGAGCTGATCGACTACTGCATCGTCGGCGAACCCACCTGCGTGGACAAGCTTGGCGATACCATCAAAAATGGCAGACGCGGTTCACTATCCGGGACATTGACAGTGAGAGGCATACAAGGCCATATTGCTTATCCTCATCTGGCAAAAAATCCGATACACCTTGCCGCCCCAGCGATTGCGGAACTGGCACAGACCCAATGGGATGAAGGCAACGAATATTTTCCGCCCACTACCTGGCAGATTTCCAACATAAATGGCGGTGCCGGCGCTACCAACGTCATTCCCGGCGAAGTCACCCTGTTGTTCAATTTCCGTTTCTCGACCGCAAGTACGGTCGAATCGCTAAAAGCCAGGGTGCATGAAATCCTGAACCGGCAAAACCTCGATTATCACTTGCTGTGGGAGCTCTCCGGCAAGCCCTATCTCACGCCCAGGGGCAACCTCGTGGAAGCAGTGAGCCACGCTATCAGAACCCTGACGCGAATCGAGCCGCAGCTATCCACTTCCGGTGGTACCTCCGACGGGCGTTTCATCGCGGACATCTGCCCGGAGGTAGTGGAGATGGGGCCGCGCAACGCCACCATTCACAAACTCAACGAATATGTGGAAGTAGAGGACCTGGAACAGTTACCGCAAATTTATCGGCTGACGCTTGAGAATTTGTTGCTTAAATAATCCCACTCTACCTGAACCGCAAGCTTCCAGCAGGATGGAGGGAGCGCCGCCCAGCCCGCCAAGAATGGATAAGATAGGTACAGCCTATAGCAGCCTATGACGTTCATCATATCGAATAAAATCTATGTACCGTGAAGCAAAAACGCAACTTCAAACCGTCCGCGACCTGCTGCGCTTCGCGGTAAGCCGCTTTAACGACGCGGGTCTTTTCTTCGGCCATGGCTCAACCTCGGCATATGATGAGGCGGTGTATCTGGTTTTGCACACTCTGCACTTGCCGCTCGATCAACTGGAACCATTTCTGGATGCTCGCCTCACCTCGGTCGAGCTGGATCAGGTATTGGGCATACTCAGGCGTCGCGCAACCGAAAAAATCCCGGCTGCTTATCTCACTAACGAAGCCTGGCTAGGCGATTTCAGTTTTTATGTGGATGAACGTGCGATCGTGCCGCGCTCCTTCATTGCCGAATTGCTGCAAGAGCAACTCGCGCCGTGGATTGAAGAGCCGGGCAACATCCATTCCGCGCTTGATCTTTGTACCGGATCGGGATGCCTTGCCGTGCTGCTTGCCCACGCTTTCGAAAACGCTGCGATAGATGCTGCGGACATTTCACATGAGGCGCTGCAAGTTGCCCAAAAGAACGTATCGGATTACGACCTGGAACATAGAATCAGTCTTGTTCGGTCTGATTTATTTGCTGCATTGGCAGGACGTCGTTACGATCTCATCATCAGCAATCCGCCTTATGTCAGCGCGAAATCAATGGCAACTCTTCCAGAAGAATATTGCCATGAACCGCGCAGCGCACTGGCGAGCGGCGAAGATGGTCTGGAAGCAACCCGGGCAATATTGCTCCAGGCGTCCGATTATCTGACAGATCGGGGAATTCTGATTGTCGAGATCGGGCATAATCGTCAAGCGCTGGAACAGGCCTTTCCTCTGACGCCTTTCACCTGGCTTGAAACCAGCGCCGGGGATGAGTTTGTTTTTCTTCTGAGGCGCGACCAGCTTCCTGAATAGTTACCCTGAAGTTGCGTTGAACGGTGGTTTACATACACCGCAAGTGTGGTTGGGGTGATCACCAACGCCCATGTTTCCTATATTTCCATATTACGACATTTTGTAGCGGACTCCGGATGGGCCGTAAATGATGAGGTGAGGTGCTGTTTCCTTATTGGCTCATAGCCACCAGCTCCAGCAGACGCTTTATCTCCACCTCATCCAGCTCGATCCATTTTCCTCGTTTCAGGCGCGGCGGCAGATTAATTGGGCCAAAACGCACGCGCATCAGGCGGCTCACTGTCATTCCCACTTTCTCGAACATGCGGCGCACTTCGCGATTCCTGCCTTCTTTCAATATCACGCGATACCAGTGGTTGGAACCCTCTCCGCCTTGATCGGACAAATGTTCGAATTTTGCCAGACCATCTTCCAGCTCCACGCCGGTGGTCAACAGTTCCGTTACTTCAGGCGTCAGGCGCCCCATGATCCGCACCGCATACTCGCGCTCGACTTCAAAGCGCGGATGCATCAAACGATTAGCCAATTCGCCATCTGTCGTAAAGATCAGCAGCCCGCTGGTGTTGTAATCCAGCCTGCCAATGGCTATCCATTTGGAAGACCGCATTTGCGGCAGTTTTTCGAAGACTGATGGACGGCCTTGTGGATCGTCGCGACTGACTATCTCCCCTTCCGGCTTGTGATAAAGCATGACTCGGGGCAACCGTTCACGGGACTTGAGATGAATCACGCGCTTGCCCACACGAACAATATCCTCAGGTCCCGCGCGGTCGCCGATAGTTGCGACCTTTCCATTGATGGTGGTCTGCCCGGCAGCGATCAACTCCTCCATTTCACGCCTTGATCCCAACCCTGCCTGCGCCAGCAACTTATGCAGTTTTTGCGTGATGGGCGGTGCCGAGGCAGAAATCGGTTCAACTCCCGCTACCGTCGCAGCTATTTTTTTCTTTGCCGGCCTGAGCGGACTGTGCGCCAGCGATCTCGACAGCCTGGACGATTTTGGCGGCTTCGGCAACCTGGCTGTCATCTTGGTCTCAACTTTCTGTTTGTGGTTTATCACGACTTACACTTCGGCACTTGGATGCCATCTGGGGTAGAGAACGTCATTCCATTACTTCACTTTACTTTATAGCCTTACGATTATGCTGACAGCAGCGGAACAGATCGGTGAAACGGCATTTCGGCACAAACCATTAACTGATAATGCGCCCTTACCTGCTCGGACCAGGTCAAACCTGAAATAACGATCCTGGATGTTTTCTTGCCGGAACTAGATCTCTCTACGCTCAATCACCGCTTGCGCCAGCGTACCGCTATCCACGTGTTCCAGTTCGCCGCCAACCGGCAACCCGCGTGCAATACGCGTGACCTTCAGATCTTTGTTATGCAGCAGTTCGCTAATGTAATGAGCGGTCGCCTCCCCTTCCACAGTGAAATTGGTGGCGAGCATTACTTCCCGCACTACGCCATCCTGAGTCCGCCTCAGCAGACGATCAAGATGAATTTCCTTGGGGCCGATGCCATCCAATGGCGAAAGTCTTCCCATCAGTACGAAATACAGGCCTTTGTAGCAGTGCGCCTGCTCCATCATCAGCAGATCGGCTGGCATTTCGACCACGCATAGCAATGCGGCGTCGCGCCGTTGAGAAAGGCATAATTCGCATATCACTTCTTCTGTGAAGTTATTGCATTTCTCACAATGCCTGATATGTTGCAGCGCATAATCGAGCGAACTGGCGAGGCGCCGTGCGCCCTCATGATCGCGTTGCAACAAGTGATACGCCATTCGCTGTGCTGACCGGGGGCCTACCCCAGGAAGACAGCGCAAGGCGTCGATCAGATCCTCGAGGCTGGTTGGCGTTTTCACTTAAAAAACGTGATAAAAAAGCACTGAAACGAACATAGAATCTACTGAAGTAAGTCGACATGACGAATATCAATCCATTAGTCACAGTCACATATTTTTCATGTACAGCTAAAATGGCAGCTTCATTCCCGGCGGCAGCGGCAGCCCGGAGGTGAAGCCGGCCATTTTTTCCTGAGTGGTAGCTTCCACTCGTCGCACAGCGTCGTTTACCGCAGCAGCAATCAGGTCTTCCAGCATATCCTTATCGTCACCGATGAGGCTGCTGTCGATACTGACGCGCTTTACATCATAACGACAGGTCATTACCACCTTGACCATGCCCGCTCCGGATTGGCCTTCGACTTCTATCGAAGCCAATTTTTCCTGCATATTTTTCATGTTCTCCTGCATCTGCTGAGCCTGTTTCATCAGATTGCCCAAGCCGCCTTTCATCATTTTTACCTCCGCTATTGAATAGGTTTGATCGAAGAAACGATCAGTTTTGCATCGAAATGCTCCACCAGTTCTCGTACAAACAGGTCGGATTCGATAGCTGCAACGGCCTGCGAGTGCTTCTCCTGCTTTTCACGACTACCAAGTTCCGCAGGTGTTAAACCAGTGATAATTCCAATGGAAAACTTCAGCCGAACCGGCTTTCCCAAATGCTCCCTCAAAGCAGTTTGCATCCTTTCCTGGTAAGCCTTATCAAGCAGGTGCTTATGCGTCTCGGGCACGCAGAATTCGATTTCGTTCGGCAAGACATTCTTCACTTCGCAGTGCTGAGCCAGCATTTTGGCCAAGCCGCTCAGCTTTAACTGATTTACCATCACTCTCCAGCCGTCGCTGAACGAGCTTAAGTTTATGTCAAAATCCGGCTTAACCGTTGTTTCGATTGTAACTGACGACGATGGGCGTTTAATTTCCGCATTAGTGCGGCTGCTTGGGCCTCTTGCCGCAGCCTCGGCTGCAGTTTTGTCCTGGCCTCCCGTTGAAGCCGCCGTCATATCGTCGGGTATGAAAGCCAGCATTCGCATCAGCGTCATAGTGAAGCCGGCATACTCATCCGGCGCCCGGCTCAGGTCGTCGCGACCATTTATGGCAATCTGATAAAACAACTGAATATCTTCCGGCAAAAAGACTTTGGCCAGTGCGAAAATCTGTTCTCGCTCCGGCGCATCCTCGCCGATAGCCGACGGCACGACTTGCGCCAGCGCAACACGGTGCAGCAGCGTTGCCATATCCTGCAGCGCAGCGTCAAGCGACAGGCTGCGGTTTTCCATCGCATCGGCTATCGCCAGCATCTTCGCCCCGTCTTTTTGCGACAAGGCATCCAGCAAGTCGTAAAGATAGCTCTGGTCAATCGCGCCAAGCATGTCGCGCATTCCGGCTTCTTCGATCTTCCCCTCGCCAAAAGCAATCGCCTGATCCAGTATGCTCAAGGCATCGCGCATGCTGCCCTGCGCCGAGCGTGCAAGCAATTGTAACGACGTTTCATCGCAGCTTATATGCTCCTGCTCAAGCACATGCTTGAGATGCGCAGCAATTAGCTGCACCGGAATTTGCTTCAGGTTGAATTGCAGGCAACGAGACAGAACCGTTACAGGAATCTTCTGGGGGTCGGTAGTGGCAAGTATGAACTTGACGTGCTCCGGCGGCTCTTCCAGCGTCTTTAGCATGGCATTAAAAGCCGATTTGGAGAGCATGTGTACTTCGTCAATAATGTAAACCTTGTAGCGAGCCACCGTAGGGGCGTAAAGTGCGTTCTCCAGCAGTTCGCGCATCTTTTCGACTTGCGTATTGGAGGCCGCGTCCATTTCAATCAAATCGATGAAGCGCCCGCCATCAATCTCGGTGCAAGCGGAACACACGCCGCAAGGCGTCGAGGAGACACCTGTCTGGCAGTTGAGAGCCTTGGCTAAAATACGCGCGATAGTGGTCTTGCCGATACCACGGGTTCCTGTAAATAGATAGGCATGATGCAACCGTTTTTGCTCAAGCGCGTTGGTAAGCGCCCTAACTACGTGATCCTGCCCGGTCAGCTCGGAAAAGCTCTTCGGTCGCCATTTACGGGCAAGAACCTGGGTCTGGGACATGATATCGAGAGATGACTATTTTAGGCTGGATTATAGATCGGAAAGAATCTGGGATTTGTTCTGTTTACAGCAGGGTGGAGGGAACCGGCAATGACGTGGTTCCCTCCACCTGTGCAAACAAAAAAGGGTGGCGAGCCTAACCCCCGGCACTTGCAGAAAATAGCTGTGGCTGCTTCCTTCCGGACCTGACCAGATTCACTACTATGCAATGCGGGGAGGCCCGCCATATAAAGCTGAAATTCAAATAATGAGGATCACGACGCTGCACATCCATCAATTGTACTATTGTGCACTGAGTTACGTCTTGCGTCTACCGGCACAGTGACCGGCTAAGCCTACGTTCCGATGGGAATTAATATTCAGGCAGACAATTCTACGTAGGTAATGAGTCGGACAGAACTGATCGGAAAAACTTTTCCCACCATTGCATTGTAAGAATATGCGGTCAGGACTCGGCCTAGCATGAATTTGATGAGACTGACAGCACCGCATCTGCGGGCTATACCGCGCAACGAGCTCCGCCCTCAACGAAACGCAGAGGACGGAGCGGTAAAGTTACAGTACAGATTTAGACAACGTTATCCAGAATGGATCTACTTTGATTATTCCATTGTACATCCAGAAGGTTGGAGAAGCGTGCGATGATTTGCACGGCAAGGCCACCTGCAAACAGCGCTGCCCATGCCAAGACTACGAAACCCCAATGCAACGGCGCGCTGAAAAGTTCTTCCATGAACCAGAAGGCATGGCCCCACTCGTTAAGACCCACGTTCGGCAGACTCATCACCGGTCCGCTGATGGCCATTACCAAAGGAAACGAAGTTCCCTTGTTGTAGAGAGGCAACCGCGTTTTTGCGTACAGGTAAGTCGCTATCCCCATGATGATGTACATCGGAAATGAGCCATAAAAAAGCGGGATATGGCTGGGTGTGAAGCTCGTATCGCGAATGATCACCTGATGCCATGATGCGTCTTGCTCGGTGAAGAAACTTGACCCGAAATAAACAGCGAACAGATATACGCCGAGCCACATGAGGAAATAAAAATAGCGCTTGATTTCCTGTTTCACCGTTAGGCTGGCCAATAGCGCCTCGCTATCACGCGTCTTCCATATCCAACCCCAGACAACAAGCGCTACGACCGGCCACAGCATCATTTGAAAACGCCATAGTCCCATCCAGATTTGCTCGAACTCCGGTTCCATCGAGTCCATCCCATGCGAGTAGGCATAAGTGCGTTGGAACCAGACCCAGAAAATGGCAATCCCCAGTATAGGCAAAAGGCCCATTTTGTAATACTTGGAGTCGTACCACTCAGACATATCGTAGCGAGCACTGCTCACCTTTGTTTGATGTGTAGCTAATTTTTCTGGCGTAGTTGTAGACATTACCAACTCCTATTTTGTAAGTTAATTAAGAATTTCCAGACCAGAAACGTGGGGAGTCCAAATTAAAAACAAAAACTACCAGTTTTGCTTGGACTGAATAAATTTCAATATGGTTCCAAGGTATTTTCCGCAGCGACCAAGGTTTCGCTTGATGCCATCGTCACCATTGCAAGTTCCTTTAAAAAAAATATTTAAACTACCAGTTCGAATTAGACAAATTTAGTTCTCGATAGTTCGCAGCGTGCTGCTTATAACGATCGAATAATCCGCTTTCTTCGGTAAAGCAATGATTTCAAACGATGATGTAAGCATTCGCAAACTCCTGTTTCAAACAATCAAGAACTTCCTGTTTCCCAAAGGGTCTACCAGTCCTTGTTCGACTCAGCCTCTACAGTTTAGTTCCCCTAATCACGTCGAGGGTATTTACTGCAGCTTTGCGCTTATTACGATAATTGCACTGATGGGGATAAACGAACAATCGGCTTGGGTCCCGGCGAGTCTTGTTGAGCTGGAACTATAAGAAAGCATTCCTGCCCATATAGCTCATATTTTCCGAAAAACCGGCACCAAAAACAAACCCCGCCGATCAGGCGGGGTTTGTCCATGCGACTTACCTGATATCAATCAGCTAGCCTTGCAGCTTATTATTGTTTCTACGCTTTACCATACCACCCATCAACAACAGCCCTGCTACCAGCATGGCATAAGTCTCCGGTTCCGGAACGCTCGGCACTTGTGTCAAAGTAAAGGTGGAGGTGTTACCGGCGCCGGGATCGAACGGGCTCAGGTTAAAGGTCGCGTCGGCCACACCGCCAGCCGCTAAATTTCCGGTAAAGTTAAGGTTACGGGGACCACTTGAGCCATCGAGCGTAAAGTCACCAAACGTTGACTGATTATGGGCAGTAAATACAACGCCATTACCCTGGTTAACGTGAAAGAAACCACCCGCAAGACGAGCGCACGCCTGACCACTGAAGGCCGTCGATTTTTTGTGCAGGCGAATCAGGCGACGGTGGAGATAAAGCCGAATTTCGTCAGTGCCTTGATCCAGCGAGGGGCATTACGTTGTACTGAAAGCGCTTCATAGTCAGTGGCCGAATCCCGGTAGTGTTGGTTCCGCTTGAGCATGAAGAAGCTGGTGCGCAATATTTTGTGTGCCAAGGCGACGATCGAGCGTTTGTGGCCACGTCGCACGATCAGCGCCTGGAACTTTGACTTGAAGACAGACGTGGTGCGGCTGGCGGCATGCGCGAATTCGCAAAGAAGCCGTCGGACATAGAGATTGCCTTTGCGGACACGACCTGATTTACGCTTCCCCGCCGACTCGTTGTTGCCCGGACAGATGCCGACCCAGGACGCGAGTCGATCAGCGCTCCCGAAGGCATCCATATCGCTGCCGATTTCAACCAGTAGCATGGCCGCGCCGATCAGATCGACGCCAGGCAGGGTTTGCAGCAAGGCCAGGGCGTTGCGTTGGGTGGCCAGCCCTTCCAGCAGTCGCGCATCAAAGCGGGCAATGCGCGCTTCAATCTCTTCGATATGCCGCATCAGCTCGTCGAGGACGAAGCAATGGCTCGCGGTCAATTCGCCTTGCAAGGCGTCGAACAGTTCTTCACGGCTGGCCTTGAGTCGCTTGCTGACCAATTCCAGTACTTCGTGTGGAGGCCGGCCGGCAATGATGGCCTTGACCATGGCCCGTGCCGACTGGCCATGCAAGTCGCTGACCACCACGCCAAGGCGAATGCCACCATCAGTGAGCACTTTGTGCAGGCGATTCTTCTCGGATGCCAGTTGGCTGACCAGCTTCTGCCGCTGGCGCGAGATCAGGCGCAGCTCGCGCATCATTGCGGGCGGTATGAACGACCCGCGCAGCAGTCCGGCCCGTGCGAGGATGGCCAGCCACTGTGCATCGCCGACATCGGTTTTGCGTCCCGGGACATTCTTGACATGCCGGGCATTGACGACCAGTGCACGAATGCCTGCCGCCTCCAGTGCGGCAGACGGACTCTGAAAGTCAAATGCCCGTGCTTTCCATCACCACTTGATCGGGCCGCAGCGCTGCCGCCCATTCGGCCAGTGCGCGCCGGTCCCGCTTGAATGCGCCAAACTGTCGTTGCTCAATGCGCATCGTGCCATCCGCTTCTTCGATGATCGCGCAGGCCGTAATTTGCGCCTGATGCACATCGAGTCCGATGATGCGTTTGTGAAGTGCTATCAGTTCCATCTCACCTCCATTCCGGTTAAACTTCAGGATGGAAAGTGGCGGGTGCCAGAACTGAATATGCCTGAAGGCGACAAGTCGCCAACGGCCTGTTTAACGTGCGCTCTCCAAGGAAGCAATCCGGGGTACGAGTCAGTTCAGCGGGTCACGTTAGATTCGGGGTGCCACCGCCAAAATATTGCGCGACCTCTTCCCGCCATCTTCCATCCCGTAGTTTCTTTCATTATCAGGGGTGGCGCTTGTCGCAATGCCCGTTAGAGCTGGTACCGGAAATTTGAACAAGCCGCTAAGTGGAGAATCTGCTACCTTTGACTGCCCTACGGGGCGAGGAAATGGAGCAGAAGATGGCAAAAAGAACGAGACGGACGCACTCAGCGGCGTTCAAAGCAAAAGTGGCGTTAGCGGCTTTAGCGGGAGACAAGACGCTGGCCGAACTGGCACAGCGGTTTGAAGTGCATCCCAACCAGATTACGGAGTGGAAACGGCAACTCAGCGAGCGAGCGGCCGACGTATTTGGTGGAACCACTGTGGCTGAGCCGCCGGTTGATCTGAAGGTATTACATGCCAAGATTGGTCAGCTGACACTGGAGAATGATTTTTTAGAAGGCGCGCTCCACAAGGTGGGATTGCTGAGCGCAAAGCGATGATAGACGGCAACCACGCACTTTCGCTCAGCCGTCAGGCTCAATTGGCCGGCATCAGCCGGGGCAGCGTGTACTATCTGCCCAGACCGGTAAACCTTTCTGTCCTGATGCTCATGCGTCGCATTGACCAATTGCACCTGGAGCACCCGTTCATGGGCGCACGCATGCTGCGCGACCAGCTCAATCGGGAGGGATACGATGTTGGACGCAAGCACGTGGGCACGTTGATGAAGCGCATGGGCATTGAGGCACTATATAGAAAGCCTGGAACCAGCAAGAAGCACCCCGGCCATGAGATTTATCCTTACCTGCTGCGGGGCCTTGCCATCAATCGGGCCAACCAGGTTTGGGCCCTGGACACAACCTACATCCCAATGGCCAAAGGCTTCGTCTACCTTACCGCCGTCGTGGCTTGGGCCTCGCGGCGTGTATTGGCAGCAAAAGTAGCGATCACGCTGGAGGCCTGCCATGCGGTCGAGGTGCTGCAAGAAGCATTCAGCCGCCATGGTAGGCCGGAAATTGTGAACACCGACCAAGGCAGCCAGTTCACCGCCCATGAATTCTTGCAGGCGGTCAAGGAACAGGGTGGCAAACCCAGCATGGATGGGCGCGGCGCCTGGAGAGATAATGTGTTCGTTGAGCGCCTGTGGAAATCGGTGAAGTACGAGCGGGTGTATTTGCACGCCTATGACTCGGTCACTGAGGCCAGAGCATCGATCATGCAATACATGGACTGGTACAATCAAGCCAGACCGCATTCGGGCCTGGAAAAGAAAACACCTGATGAAGCTTATGCCGTGATGTTGCCGACGGTTAAACTGGCAGCGTGAGAATCAGCAGAGATTCCACTTAAAAAACTCGGGCCGCTGTTCAAACGAGTGGGGCCAGCTCTCAGGTAGTTCCAACACACGGTGGCATTTGATCAGCCGCCGGCAGGCCTCGGCGATCTCCTGGTCTTCCTTCTCGCTTTGAATGAATTCATGGCTGTGGCCGAAGGACACGGCCTTGGAGAACTTGTTTGAGCCCTCGACCTTGTTGAGCTGCTTCTCGATCGCCTGCCGGAATTCAAGATCGTCAATGTATTTCAGAATGAAGCGCGTCTTTGGAATCTTACCAAATTCCTTCAAGGCCCGGTACAGCGGGTGTTGCTTGGAATAGGAGTTCAGGCGCTTGAAGAGCTGCGAGGCTGTCGTGACCTTCAGTCGGATGGTCGCGATAAAGCGCAGCATCTCATCCCATTGATCCTCAATGGGGTAGTGTGGCAGGGGTGCAGCTTAGCTGCCCCCTATGTCGCTTGGTTTAGCGATAAACCGTGGGCACCTTACTTGGCTCTGTTGCAAAAAAGGACAAACCAGAACTATGCCCTTGATCGATTGATTATGCGCTGTAGATACCGAATTGCCTTTCAATGAGCCGGATTTCTCCTGTGAGACCTTGGCCAGATTTCCAAATGTCCATCTGTCCTTTTTTAAACATCCGCATGAGCTCGAAACCTTTGATGGCGGCATAGGCTGTTTTCATCGATTTAAAGCCCCGCACTGGGTTTATCAAGCGTTTGAGCTTGCCATCAGCTTCGATAATATTGTTCAGGTATTTTACCTGCCGGTGCACGGTGTCCGGCGGACGCTTTCCTTCCGCCTTTAATTCGGTAATGGCAGCATGGTAAGCGGGCGCCTTGTCGGTATTGATAGCACCGGGGTGCGCCCAGGGTTTCATGGATTTCAGGGCTTTGCCAAGGAAGCGTTTGGCGGCCCGAGTATTGCGAGTTGGGGAGAGATAGAAATCAATCGTATGGCCTTGTTTATCAACAGCTCGGTAAAGATACGTCCATTCCCCTTTTACTTTTACGTAGGTTTCGTCCACTCGCCAACTGTAGCCCATGGAAGGTTTCCAATACCACCTCAGGCGCTTTTCCATTTCAGGCGCATAGTGCTGAACCCAACGGTAGAGCGTCGTGTGATCCACATGAAGACCACGTTCCAGCATCATTTCCGCCAGATCACGATAGCTGATCCCCTCTTTACAATACCACCGGACACAACTCAGAATTATCTCTCCACGAAAATGACGCCAGGAGAGCATGCAAAACGGGGGGGGGGAGGCTAGGCTGCCTTTTTAAGGTTTTCCGTGCCGGCCGATCGAAAGGCGGAATACCAAACTTCGCGCGCAGCCAGGAAGGCGAGGCATCACGCAATAGCTGCACGGTTGTGATACCGACAGCATGCAGCTGCAGGCCGATACGTCGTCCCACGCCCCAGACTTCGCCTACAGAGGTTGCACGCCCGAACCCTCGGAATTTTTCTGATGCCGGTAGAAACAGGGAAAATTAGGACGAATCTTTCTTGCATTTAAATTTAATCAACTGATATTTATGCTATTAAAATTTTCAGAATAACTTTAACCTAATCGATCTTGGATCAATTTTAGCTAATATAGAATTTCAATAACATATTGATTTAATATAACATTGAAAATTCCGCAGGTTCGGGCTTACCCCCATCTAGGCCCATTGGGAGCGAAGCTACAATCTGACGACATATAGGAACCCGCGACCGGAAGGTGATGACATGATTAGCGTAGCACCTCACAGAGATCGTTCATTCCGTCCCCATCGGAAAGATCCATTAATCTCAACAAAGGCATATCGGGTGCCATATGGGACAGCAGCATAAAGTCGTCGGCGACTCCTGCCCGCATTAGCTCGTTAACCTTGCTATCCAGCAATTCGGCAAGCGCTCGCCTTTGAGAAACACGATAGGTGTCATCACTGGCAGGTGCGGATCCGCCGCGAGGCGAGGCTGGCGTCAGATTGTAGCTTCGCTCCCAATGGGCCTATTAAACTAAGCACCAACCTTGAGGACCATTTTCCCGAGCTTAAGAGCAGAGAAATGTCAGGAATTTTTACACTCTGCACGCCGCAAACCCAAGAGTCGACGAAACGGACGCTCACCTCGTTAGCCAGCGTCAAATCCATTGTCGCATGGCTGATCTGTCCTCCGGTATATTGGACGCCCGAACCCTCGGAATTTTTCTGATGCCGGTAGAAACAGGGAAAATTAGGACGAATCTTTCTTGCATGTAAATTTAATCAACTGATATTTATGCTATTAAAATTTTCAGAATAACTTTAACCTAATCGATCTTGGATCAATTTTAGCTAATATAGAATTTCAATAACATATTGATTTAATATAACATTGAAAATTCCGCAGGTTCGGGCTTACCCCCATCTAGGCCCATTGGGAGCGAAGCTACAATCTGACGACATATAGGAACCCGCGACCGGAAGGTGATGACATGATTAGCGTAGCACCTCACAGAGATCGTTCATTCCGTCCCCATCGGAAAGATCCATTAATCTCAACAAAGGCATATCGGGTGCCATATGGGACAGCAGCATAAAGTCGTCGGCGACTCCTGCCCGCATTAGCTCGTTAACCTTGCTATCCAGCAATTCGGCAAGCGCTCGCCTTTGAGAAACACGATAGGTGTCATCACTGGCAGGTGCGGATCCGCCGCGAGGCGAGGCTGGCGTCAGATTGTAGCTTCGCTCCCAATGGGCCTATTAAACTAAGCACCAACCTTGAGGACCATTTTCCCGAGCTTAAGAGCAGAGAAATGTCAGGAATTTTTACACTCTGCACGCCGCAAACCCAAGAGTCGACGAAACGGACGCTCACCTCGTTAGCCAGCGTCAAATCCATTGTCGCATGGCTGATCTGTCCTCCGGTATATTGGACATGGCAACCCGTGGATGATCCGCTGGCACTGGCGCACGCTTAATCTTATTCCATAGTAGCTTTCCAGGTGTTGTGTCAGAAGCTTTCCACTCCATTCTCGTTCCGGATATCCGAGCAAGCATGGTGGCCTTTGCAAGTCGAGCACAAGGCCTTGCATCTGCTCGTCGGCCAGCCTAGTGCGGCGTCCACCCGAATGGTGATCACGTAATCCCTCCATGCCATAGTTAGAGAAGGCATGCACCCAGCGTTGGATCGTGCGCGGATTCTCGCCAAACCACTGTGCAACCTCGTAGCAACTGCGATTCTCAGCGACCAGCAATACGCAGTGCAAACGGTGTAGAAAATGCGGCTCACAGGATGTTTTAACTGAGGCACGAATCAGCTCCCGAATCCAGTTTGCGTTGGGGAGACTGAGTTTTTGCAAGGCGTCAACCTACGTCGATGATTAGCTGCGGAGTTCGGTGCATGCGGCGATGATTATGTCGCAAGAAACATTGCAGCAATTGGGGCATGGTGATTGCTTGAAATATATCAGGATCTAAAAATTATTAATAAACTGCTAGCCGCGCCCCGTAGCCTTATCAGGCTTCGGGTTCCCAGGCCCCAATTTTGGACCCCTAAGTCTCAGTTTCAGACTTCTAAGTGGACTTCGCTCGATTCCTCTCAGGAGCTATTAACCTTATCGGGCTGGAGGAAAGAAATATGTCTGCTATCACACACAAGACCTTCTATTGCACATTGGCCATGCTAGTTTTCACGGCGGCCACACCAGCGGCGAAGGCGGCAACACCCCTTACCCAGGCTCAATTGCTGACGGAACTTATGATAGAGAGCCAAGGAGATAACGCCGGCTATCTAGGGCTGATGTTCGGCCCTGATGCAAACAAACACACGTCATTGTTGGGGCGTCGGTCTAATTGTGTACAACCTTTTATATAACGAATAACAATTTAGGAGGTATGTGATGAAAATACCAAAATACTTGTCGAGACTGTCATTGGCAGTGATCGGAGCGCTTTACGGTGCCTCCCCAGCATTGGCGGCGCCAATTCTGGGTTCGGCTCAAAGTTTCGCGGTACTGGGCGCCTCGACGGTGACCAATACCGGCTCGACCACCATCTGGGGAGATCTGGGTGTCTACCCAGGCACTTCGATCACGGGCCTGGGGAGCATCTCCCTCACAGGAACGGTACACCAAACTGATGCGGTCGCGCAGCAAGCTCAGGCTGATGCCCTCACTGCGTACAATACTCTTGCAAGTCAGGTGGTCACTATCGACCTAACTGGTCAGGATCTGGGGGGACTCACGCTCACTCCCGGCGTCTATTCCTTTTCGTCATCGGCTCAATTGACGGGAACGCTTACTCTCAACGCCCTAAACGATCCCAATGCACTCTTCGTTTTTGAGATAGGGAGCGCGCTCACGACCGCAAGCAACTCGGTTGTCAACGTGCTCAATGGCGGTGCAAATAACGGTGTGTTTTGGCAAGTCGGCAGCTCCGCGACTCTGGGTACCAGCACGCTCTTCGCAGGAAATATTCTCGCGGATCAGAGCATCACCCTGAATACCACCGCAGAGATTCTGTGCGGTAGGGCCATCGCGCTACATGGTGCGGTGACAATGGACACCAACACCATCTCCAACGACTGCACGGGCGGCGGCGACATAGGCAGCGGGCGCAATGACTTCGGCAGTGTCGGCTTCAGCGGTTCCGGCAGTAGCGGTGGTGGTGGTGGTCAGACCGTTCCCGAGCCAGCCACACTGGCATTGCTGGGCCTCGGACTTGTGGGACTCAGATTTAGTCGACGTTGGCACGGTTGAGATAAACAGTCCAATGACCGTAAGCGTCGACCAAACACCGTCCTTGACGAGCCGTTCAATGCATCGAATAAATGGAGGAAATGACTGAACGGCAGAACTGAAGACATCGGATGATCAGCGATATGTGTAAGGACGTGGCGCAGCCACGTCCTCGCGATCGACGCCGTTTAATTTTTCCGTACCAATGAGGGGGGTAATCGTCCTTTTAGTGCGGTTGCATAGCCAAGGGAGCGTGCCACCATAAGGATAAAATTTAATCATGGCGCAATTTTCGCGCGCGAAAGTCCATCCCTTATCTACCAGAAGTGGCCCCAAGAATTTGAACAAACCCATAAGTGGAAAATCTGCTACCTTTTGATGGTCCCTGCGGGACTTTGATATGGAGCAGAGAAATGG
>NZ_FMWY01000017.1:0-63723 GCF_900103145.1 Nitrosospira sp. Nsp18
AAATCATCTTCGATGCACTAAAATGAATTCCTTTCCTTATGGCACAACGTTAACTGCAAAACTGTTTCGGTAACCTTTTTCTATGGCGCAACGCGGAAGATAACCGCGACTGGAAGGCGCCGTTATTTCTCCGGCTCCGCGCCATATCGTGACTCATCTTCGACGCTTTTCAGCTCATGAGGAACTTACTATTCTCCCGTTCCTGAAGTGGCTCCCGGAGCAGTTGATCCTCCGCCCGGCGCTACCCCGGTAAAGCCGTAACCTTGCCGCTCCGACCCACTTGTCGGGGAGGTCGCGGGACTTGGCGGCGCCTCCCCCGAAACGGCGCTGCCCGATGCGTAGGGGGGGCGTCCTCCCATGGGACCGTGTTGTCCAGTCATCGAATCAACCGCCTTCGGGCTAACCATGCCACCTGCGCCACCTGCGCTGCCTGCGTCACCCACGCCGCCTGGGATACCGATGGTACCTTCGTTAGCCGCACCCGGGACACCTACGCTGCCTGCGTCACCTGCGCCGCCTCCGATACCTGCGCCGCCTCCGATACCAGCGCCGCCTACACCACCTCCGCCAGCCCCGCCAACTTGAGCAGAAACAACGCCGGCGAGCCCCAGCATCATGCCAGCGAGCCCAACGAATGTAGCAGTATCTTTCAAGAAGGAAATAGATTTCATGATATGCCTCCCAATAATTCAGCGAGATTGCTGTATCGAAAGCGTACGCTCGCCCCTGAGTTATTCCGTTCGTTTCCGCACGAATGCACGAATACAACCCGCGCTTGAAACCGGCCAGAACCAGGGGTGAGCATCAGAGGAGTATAGGGCTCGCTCCGGCTAATACAGAAATTGTATTAGCGAGGGATTTCACGATGGATCAGTCGCGTCCGTATTGACGATAGGGGAGGTCGAATTTTTGATGTACGGCTTTATGATCTACGCCGATAGATTTGCGTCACTGTGGGCTTCATCCATGAATTTCCCGAATCTGTCCGCCGCCAGCGGTTCGGAGAACAAATTGCCCTGACCATAATCGCACCCGGCGAAGGCCAGAAGGTAACGTTGTTCTGATGTCTCTATCCCTTCAGCGATCACTTTTATCCCCAGCTTATGTGCCATCACGATGATGGCCTCGCATAATGCGAGATCATCGGAATCCGGAGCCAGGCTTTGCACGAAGGATTGGTCTATCTTCAGGTGATCGATGTCGAATTTCTTGAGGTAGCTCAGGGAGGAATAACCGGTTCCAAAATCATCCATGGAAACCTCGATACCCGCCTCCCTGAAGCTACGCAGCTTCGAGGTAACGTCGGGGCTGACGTCCATCAGCAAACCTTCAGTAATCTCGATGGCAATACTTTGCCCAGGCAACTCCAGTTCCTGTAAAAAATCAAGCCATGGCTTGTGGAGATCGACATTCTTGCGAAACTGTACGGGAGAAGTATTGATGCTGATCTGAAACGAAGCAGAGTGCGATGCACGCCAAACCTTGGCTTGCTGCGCTGCCATCCGAAATACCCAATCGCCGATATCGATGATCATTCCGGTTTCTTCCGCGATGGAAATAAAATCGACGGGACTTACGAGGCCAAGCCTAGGATGGTGCCAGCGCAACAACGCTTCCGCCTTATGAACTCGCCCGGTTTCGAGTTCCACGATAGGCTGATAGTGTAGTTGAAGCTGGTTGCCAGCCAAAGCGCTACGCAAGTCTCCGGCCAAGCGCATGCGGATCTGTGCAGCTTCCTGCAGTGTATGGGTAAAGTAGCTAAAGCAGTTCCGGCCCTTATTTTTGGCGGCATACATGGCTTGGTCGGCATTCCTCACCATGGATTCGGCGTCGGCGCCGTCATGCGGGTAAAAAGTTACGCCTATACTGGCGGACACATAAGCTATCTCATCCCCTAACTTGAAGGGTTCGGACATCCTGTGCAGGATGTCCCGGATGACGCGGTTGATACTGATGAGGCTTTTTAGCGACCCCAGGATCACAGTGAATTCGTCCCCGCCAAGTCGCCCTACCGGATCAACGCCGCGAACGCAACTGCTCAGGCGCCACGCCGCTTCTTTGAGCAAAAGATCACCCACGTTATGTCCGTAGGCGTCATTGACCGCTTTGAAATTGTCCAGATCCAGAAGAATCAAAGCTATCGATGATTCAAAGCGATCCGCTTTCCTGATTTCCTGCTCCAGCTGGTTATGGAACATATGGCGGTTGGGCAGACTCGTCAGGGGATCGAAATTGGCTTGCTGCCAGATCAGTTCTTCCGATTTCTTCTTTGCGGTAATGTCCGAGAACAAGGTTACCCACCGATGTACGGAACCATCATCATTGTAGATGGCATTCATCGTACGCCACTCGATGTAGACTTCCTTGTTCTTGCGCCGGCCTGCCATTTCTCCCTCCCAATGGCCGTTGGTCTCCAGAGAGGTTTTCATTGCTAAAAAAGAAGATTCTCCTTGAAGACCGGCATTCAGAATGTCGGGATTCTGTCCCGAGATTTCATCAAACGTATAGCCCGTCACCCTGGTAAAGGCCGGGTTTACGGCGACGACGACATTTTCGGCATCGGTCACTATCATTGCCTCGCTGCTGTTCTCAAATATCGCGATAGCCTGCCGCATGGATTCCTCGGCTTTCTCGCGCTTGCGAATGTCCTGCTCCATTGCCAAAGCCATGGAGTTGAATGCACTGCCGAGCTCGGCCAATTCATTATGCGTTTCGATATGGCAGCGGACAGCGTAATCGCCTTGTGCGATATTTATTACCTTGCTACGGAGCTGGGCCAATGGAAGCAGTACGGCGCGGCGGGCGTAGAAAATCGTAGCGGCGACGGCAAGCATCGCGATAACGATGAGCGCCATTACTAACAGAATGTGGCGATGCAGGCGAGCGAGTCCAGCCTTTACTTCCGCTTGCGTTCGTGTATCAAGCAAATCGGTAAATTGCTGAATTGGCGCCATGACGGCGGCTTTTTCAGCGATGTAGCGTTCTCCGAACAAAAGGTCAATGGAAAGTTGCCGTTCAGGTAGCCGATGGTTTGTGAGTTTATTCTTGCTACCCCTCTCTCGTATCTCGTCCACCACGGCAATTGCCTGTTTCTCCAGCATGGTTAATTTATCGGAATTTATTTTGGCTTCCCATAGCAGGGCGGTTTCCTGCTTGTCGAGACCTTCTTTACGCATCATCTCGAATAAGGAAACAGGCCTGCTCAGCTCAGCGGCAGAACTTTTTCCCGCACCTGCAAGATGCCAGTATGTGTTGGGATAATCTTGCAGGCGCGGCTTGATACCTTCCCGGATGTCGAGAATATCGAAAAAATAATGCTTATAAATCGGATTTCCTGTGATTACGTAGGTGCGGGCCATACGCGTGAGGTCTTCAGAGCTTTGAAACAACTCACCAGCAAGCAGCAGAGAGCGATAGCGGTGATCCTCGCTGGCGGCGACGTCATCGCGAATACCCAACGCCTGGAAAACCATTATTCCAATTGCGAAAAGAAGCAGCATCAGGATGACGGTGAACAGCTTGGTAAAAAAACCAATTCTCATGAAATCGTCCCCCACCTCGTCAAATTATGCATTTGCAACTTTTGTCATTTTTCTTCGCATCGCAGATGTTGTATGGATTGAAGCATGAGCATGCCCCGCTACTCATATTTTGAGCTGCATGGACAATAACGGCTGTAATACAGGGCCACTAAAGCCGATGGGTAAATTTACCTCGAAGACGAGAGGAATGACCTGCTGTGAAATACTGCGCCTGAGTCTTTATCTCCATCTTCAGGTAGTGGCTCTTGCGCCCGCTCGCCACCCCGCTATCCAAATGGGGGTTGCGCCTCAATAGCCCAGGTCCAGCCATACCGACCTGTACCGCACCTGCGCAAGGAGAAGCAATGGTAAGCACGAACTCCTGCACTAGTCGGTATTTCTTACAGTATATGAAGTCAGTGCGAATTTATTTGCTTGCCTATTGATCCAATAAGGTTTTTTTTCTGGAATGATTTTTGCTTAACAAAAAAGGGCCCATCATCTCGACATTTCATTCAATTACCTGACTTAGGCAGATCTATCGCAAATGGTTATTCCTTCCTCCTTCTCTTTTCCGTCCTCGCTCTCCGACGAGCATCTGGAACGGTACTTCCGAGTTATCCGCGAAGGAATAGCTGTGCAAAGCCATTCCGACCTTTTGAAGTGGCTGCAGGGAGAGATACAGCATTATCTTCCCCACGAAATCATGCTCGCGGTCTGGAATGATGCTGGCGCGAACCATCTTCGACACGACCTTGTTTCTGTATTGCCCGGAGTCAGAACCGAGCATTTACATTTGGAGAATCTTTTGGCCTTGCAACGGGGGCTATATAGCTGCTGGGTCGAATTGGGCAAGGCGCCCTATAGATTAAGCCTTGGTGCATGCGGCTTTCGATTTGGCGACCGCGGGCCGCTATGCGCTTTTCGCGAAGCATTGCACGACATGCGGTCTCTGCTCGTACACGGTATCAGCGACGAACGCGGAGGCCAGGATTGCCTCTATGTAATATTCAGTTCAGCCGGCAACCTCAATGATTCCCCGCTGGGCGCAATGGAGAACCTGCTGCCTTATCTTGACACTGCATTGCGCCGGGTCCGACCCCTGGTTCGTCAGAATAGCGCTGCACCATCCCCGGCAGATGCGTCCCAAAACAGCGAAAATTACGGATTGAGCACGCGTGAAGTCGAAATACTCGATTGGGTAAGGACGGGTAAAACGAACGCCGAGATCGCATCCATTCTGGCCATCAGCATTTATACGGTTAAAAATCATTTGCGGCACATCTTCAAAAAGCTGGATGTTTACAATCGGGTGCAGGCCATTTCCAAGACTGGCCCGGTCCCACATATGCCTGAAGCTAATTCGGCGCTTCCCCGTCAGTCTGTTTCCACCTTAAACCGCTAAAGCTCATTCGACATTAAGTATTGAGCCTCCACCACGCAGTTCCGCTTACAGGTTTAGGGCGGAGGGACCATTCACCATCCCAGACTGGCAACCGTTTATCTGGCTGCCGGCCTCGCTTGGGCCATCGGTTTACACCAAACCTTTCTCAAACTCCTATCTGTTCTTGTTTTATAGCTCCCAAGCATAGTTCTCATATCACTGACGAGCTATTACTCCCGACTAGTCGTGCTATTTCATCTTCCTGTTTTTACGCGAATAATAACCACTGAATTAATGGGGCCAAGCTCGGAAAGTCCGTCAAGCAAACTGTGATGGCTTCCACGTGAGGCCAACCTACTCCGCACGGTGCCTTTACCGGCCATGGGGTGTATCCGCTGACAGCGTTTGATGTGAGAGTTTTACGGCAAAACTAAAAATGGCTACGACGTCTCATCGGAAACATTTCCGCGGATGTTTCGAGGCATTAGTCAAACACCACAATTGAAAAATAAGGAAGATAAAATGAACAAAAAAAAATAAATTCTTTTCCACGATACTCGCAACACTGGTTGGCACAGCCATCTGGATACCGTCTGCACAAGCGGCTTTCATACCTTACATACTTGACATCAAAATAGGAGAGGCTCGTCTTAAAGAATCCGGAGATGCGACTGAGCTCGCCAAAATGGAATTTTTTGCCGGTAATACCAATCTGGTACAAGACCTCAAGGACAAGTCGTTCACCGCTGTTGAGAACGGTACAGATTCAGGTCAATGGTACCTGGATGTCGGCCCGACTGGGCCAGGTTATTTTCTTTTGAAATTTGGCACCGGTAACCATAAAGATATGGCGAATACTTATTTCTTTCAAAACACCGGGGAGATGACAAAACTGGTATGGTCCAACGAGCAGGTGAATTTCCTTTCCGGAGGGGGTAACATCAAAGGCAATATTGGTAAGCTAAGCCATTACACAACGTATGACGCTGCATTTGGCCAAACTGGCGAGATCCCGGAACCAGCGACTCTTGCCCTGGTTGGGCTCGGCCTTTTTGCTATCGGGGCCGTACGCAGGCGTAGATCATCACATTCCTGACTCGACGAGCGAACAAACCCGCTTCGGCGGGTTTTTTTTTGCCGCCGTTCCCGCCCGACCTTAAAAATTGTACAAGGTACCTGTACATTTACCAAAACTTATCAAAGCGCGGTGCAACTCGTGCCACTTTAGCTATTGCTTATCTATCCATGCGCGAGCTTCTACGTTAGCAGCTTCACCCGCCTGATCCTGATCGGGCAACGGCTCGACAAAGCTTTCATAAACAACGATTCCTTTGTCATCAAGAATCCTGTAACGGCCGTTCCAAAGACCCGTGGTATCGTCGTGATCCGCCCCGGCAACAATACTGTATCCTTTATAATCAGCGTTCATATTTTCTCCATAAAGAGTAAGTGTATGAAGAAATAATAGTCAAGTTTCACTGAAACATCCATGCTCACAGATAAATACTTGCCTCTATGGCCAGTCGCATCCTCCCGATGGCCGTTTTCTTTCTCAGCTCTATTACAGTTTCAATTGACTTCGCATTAGAAGGGAGCGGGAGCGAATGCGGGAAAATGATGCGAATCGCTAAATTCACGATTGCGGCGCAGGTTTCCCGGTCGCCGCGCAGCAGACAGCACAGCCGAAAACAACGTATAGCGTGCCGCTAGTGGCTATTAGTCGAGCTTTACCATCGGCGCACGTGTTGGCCATGCGCCGCGTCCGATCACCTTCGAACCATTGAATATTACATAGCTCTGGCGGCCATAGTGCGGTAGCGGCCGCGTTAGCGCAGCGAGAGATTCGATATCCCGCGCCGATATTACTGCGAGTGTCACGCCATCGGAACGGCTCACCGTCCAGGCTTGCGCCGTACCTTTGCCGCGCACGATGTCAGGCCGTGCAGGCAATCGATGTCTTGCGAGCCATGTATCCACTTGCTCTTCGAGACCGATCACCAGCACCGGCACAGCCGGTGGCGCCTCCTTTCCCGGAACCAGGTTTGGGGTGCGCTGTTGAAGTTTTTCCGCCAGCGTTCCGGCGGTACTTTGCGCATCCCCGCTTTCAGGAAGCAGAACGGTAGCGGCTGTCCTGTCCACCATCACCTGCCGCAGGATCGGGGGCGCCTCATCGGGCATCAAGCGCCGGAACAACCGTAAATCCGGATCGAGCGTCACCTGCAGCGGTTGGGCGCCAACGTCAAGCGTGAATACTTGACGCGCTTTCTCAAGGTCAAGCGTGCGAAATTCTTCGCCCTCGGCGGTACGCACCGCGACAGGTACATGTAATCGGTATGCAGGCTCCGCTTGCTCAAGCGTCACCGTAACACGATGATTTGCGGAAGCAGCCGGGTCCGGCTTTGCGCGTCTCGCCTCTGCAATGCGTATGACCGGCGCACCTCCACGAGTGAGCCACTGGTCGAAGAAACCACTCAGGTCCTTCCCCGAAGATGCCTCGAATGCGCGCTGCAAATCTATCCATGATGCAAGGTGGAAGCGTTGCTCCTGCCAGAATGCCTGGAGAGCACGATCGAAAGTTTCGCGCCCCAGCATATCGCGCAGCATGAGGAAGACCATTGCCGATTTGTTGTAGCCAACTATCTGGGTCGCCCCATGCGTACGCGAGGTGAATGTGCTGAGCGGTGCGTCCTGCCCGGACGATAGCGCGGCGAAGTCGCGCAGCCACCCGCGCCGCATGTCCAGCGCAGCTTCGGGATTTTCACGCTCCTTATATGCATAATCCGCCATAAAGGTGGTCAGTCCCTCTGACCAGTTGCCGTGTGCGTAGTCGGTGTATACGCCATTTCCCCACCAGTTATGCAACACCTCATGGCCCAACGATGTATAACGAATGAACGGAAGCCGCAGCACCTCCGTCCCAAGATAGGTGAGCGTCGGCATGCCAAAGCCTGTCGGCGTAGGACTGGAGACGACACTGAATTCGGTAAATGGATACTCGCCGATCCAGGATTCGTAGAGATCTATATAGCCCTTCACCGAATCGAGATATCCGCTTGCGAGATCTGCGATCTGCGGGTGAAAGTAGGTTCGCAACTGGATTGGCTTGCCGCCGGCGCCGCGCATCGTATGCGTTTCGATGCTATAGGGGCCGGCCATGAGGTCGATACCGCCCGTCGGTGACAGGAATTCAAAACGTGCCCGGTATCCGTCAGTCGATTCGGATTCTTCCACCAGACGACCTGGAACAATCGCCCGTTGCCCCGCCGGAAGTTCGATGCTCACCCGATAACTGGCGAGCTTTCCCGCAATGTACGGATACCAGCCGCTTGAATCAGGCAGGAAGGTTCCGGCCTCGCCACTTGTCGGCTCGTCCCGGCCCAGCGTTTGCGCATGATCGAGTGAAGTATCGAGCGGCGTTAACTGGCCGCGCCAGTACACTTCGATACGGCGCGGCAGACCCTTGTCGTTGAAAACCCGCCAGGCCCGGACTTTCCCCATGCTTGCAGCGGGCCCCAGCGATGTGCCATTGACCTGCGCACTCAGCACGCCAAAACGACGGCCCAGCACGAGAGTCAGTTCTTCCGACGAGTTCGCTACAATGACGCTGCGACCCTCGATACTGTGTGCCACCGGATCTATTCGAACCTCAATTTCATAGGTGACCTCAACGGCGTCGGCCGCCTCGGGGGATGTGGCGGATGCGCTGTTTGAAACAAGTGTCGACAAAATCAAAAACAGAAAAGAGACGATGGAGACGTTGCTTCCATGGATATTCAAAATATGCCACCCTGTCATCAGCCTTGTCATTCGCCTCCCCTCAGCATCGCCGGAAACTTGGCAATAATCTCGATTGTATCCCCGCCGCGCTTCAATTTGAGCGGCAGCCACGTTCCCGGGGCCTGTCGTTTGACTATTTCGACGATATCATCCATTTGCGTGACCGACACCCCGGCGGCTTCCCTTATCACGTCACTGTCGCGTATACCCGCCGCCTCGGCAATGCTTCCCTTCTCTACCTGCAGTACTCGCGCGCCGCCATCCTGTGCCATTTCAAAACGGATGCCAAGGCGCTGCCGTGGACGTTCATGCGATACCACCGATGGCAAGGCAACACCGAATACTGCATCGGCCAGCCCCGCGGTAATTTGTCCGCACGCGATACCGCTATTCCAGGGGAGTAGCGCGCCAACGTCGGTCACCCCCAGGTCTTTCAGCTGGTGGGGAACGCCATAACCGTATTTGATATGCCCCGAACCCATGATTCCAATGACAAGAGGACGCTCTGCGCGGCCCACCGCTGAATTTAACGCTTGAGCCATGGCCCGGTCCCAGAGCTGCTGGCTCTCGACAAAACGCAGGAAATTCGGATTATCACGGCTGGCCTCGCCGTTCTTCTTACCGCCGCGCTCGTGCTCACCGTAAATCGGCAACAGATAGTCAAGATAAGCCGTGCTCGCAGCAGCGGGGGCCATTACGCCTTCGCGTTCATTCTCCGGCACGCCAGCCAAACCTTGTGCCGCAACCGATTTTCTCAAACGCGTATCGATATTGAGAGCCAGCATCGGTATCCGATTCATGCGCGCAAAACGGAACAACGGCAGGTAGAGATTCGCATCCGTGCTCCAGACGGCATTCCAGTCGGAGGCAGCAAGAAACTGCGATTCGGTAAGCTCGCCGGCTACCCATTGGTCCAGGGCCTTCTGTACGCGTCTCGGAAACATTTCAAAACCGATAATCATGTCCGGCCGCAACGCGTGCAGCGCGGCCAGCGTCTGCAATTGCCAGCGGTGGTGTTCGGGGTTGTCGTGCATCTCACCCAGCAGCACTACCGAACGCCTGGCAGCGCGATTGATGACTTCAGTGCCGGATATTTTCCCATTGCCAGGCACGACCCAGTTCCCGGCCGGCACGCAGTCCGGGTTGTCCTTCGCAGGGGCTTTCGTCTGCGCGGACGCGATATCGAGGGAGAGGCCGGAGGCGATCAATGCGAGACTAACATAGGCAAAAAAGGGAGCAAGGAACGCGCTCCGAAAGATTTTCAAACCGGATACTCCTTCATCGAACTCTCCTTTTCATATCCAGATTATATGATCCGGCAAACACCGGCGGCCAGCCGTAACAAGCACCGGTATGCCGATGCCTCAGCCCACCCACTTACGCGCATTCCTGAACATTCGCATCCACGGCGCATCCTCACGCCAACCGGGATGCCACGAATGCTGGACAGCGCGAAACCCGCGCTCCGGGTGAGGCATGAGTATGCTGAACCGTCCGTCTGCTGTCGTCACGCCGGTAATACCTTGAGAAGAGCCGCTGGGATTAAGCGGATAAATCTCGGTAGGTGTTCCGCGATTATCCACGAAACGCAACGTAACCAGCGGCGAGATTAACGAGACTTCGTTCTTATCGGTAAATTCAGCATAACCTTCACCGTGCGCAACGGCAACAGGCACCCGGCTCCCCGCCATGCCGTCGAAAAACAGCGAAGGACTTTGCTGGACCTCCACCATGACGAGACGCGCCTCGAATTGCTCGGATTTATTTCGCACGAACCTTGGCCAATGCTCAGTCCCGGGAATGATTTCATGCAGGTTGCTCATCATTTGGCAGCCATTACATACCCCTAGCGCAAAGGTGTCATCTCGCGAAAAAAAAGCCTCAAACTCATCGCGGGCATGCGCGTTAAACAGGATTGAGCTGGCCCACCCTTCCCCTGCCCCGAGCACGTCGCCATACGAAAAGCCGCCGCAAGCGGCGAAGCCCTTGTAACCACTAAGCGAAACACGCCCCGCAATGATATCGCTCATGTGTACGTCGGTCGCATCAAATCCGGCACGATCAAACGCTGCGGCCATTTCGACGTGACCATTCACGCCCTGCTCGCGCAAAATCGCAATTCGGGGTCTGGCGCCGAGAGCATACGGCGCCGCAATATCACTTTCTACATCGAAGCTCAGTTGCGCGTGCAGTCCGGGGTCACGGACATCGAGTATACGATCGTACTCCTGTTGAGCGCACTCGGGGTTATCGCGTAGCTTTTGCATCTGATAAGTCGTCTCCGACCAGGCGCGATGCAAGTCCACGCGCTTCTCTGAGAATATCGGCTTGTTGTTGCGCAAAAACCGGATTTCATCCCCGCCATCGACGCTGCCGATAATAAAGCTCAGGTCGCGCAAACCTTCTGCCGATAAAATATCGAGTACATGCTGGCGCTGCGTAGCCTCTATCTGGATCACGGCGCCCAATTCCTCATTGAACAGCGTTGATATGATGCGCTCCAGGAACCTTCCACCCAGCACTTCCGGTTTCAATTCGCTGCCGTCGATGTCGTTTGCCGCCGCATCGAAACATAACTGATCCAGATTGATGGTTATGCCAACGCGTCCGGCAAAAGCCATCTCGCATAATGTGACAAACAGCCCTCCATCCGAGCGGTCGTGATAGGCGATTATCCTGTTTTCACGATTCAGGCGTTGTATGGCGGCAAAGAAACTCTTGAGTTGATCCGCCCCCTCCAGCCCCGTCATGTCCGGCGCATCATTGCCCACCTGCTTATAAACCTGGGCCAGGGCCGACCCCCCCAGGCGGTTTCTGCCCGCACCGAGATCGACCAGGATAAGCTCGGTCTCGCCGCAATCCGTGCGCAATTGCGGCGTGAGCGTTTTACGCGTATCCGCTACTCTCGAAAATGCGGAAACGATCAACGACAGGGGCGCAACCACCTCTTTTTTTACTTTCGCATCCCCAGGGCCGGCTTCAGCTTCCCACAACGTCTTCATCGACATTGAGTCTTTGCCCACCGGGATGCTGATTCCCAACCGGGGACACAATTCCATCCCTACCGCCCGTACCGCGTCGAACAAAGCTGCATCTTCGCCAGGATGCCCCGCCGCGGCCATCCAGTTGGCCGAAAGCTTGATCTCTCCGATATGTTCAATCAGCGCCGCTGCCATATTGGTGACGGCTTCGCCTACCGCCATACGGGCTGAAGCGGCGGGGTCAATCAGCGCCACCGGCGTACGCTCGCCCACGGCGAATGCTTCTCCGAGATAGGCGCGGTAATCCATCAACGTCACCGCCACATCCGCTACCGGAACCTGCCACGGCCCCACCATCTGGTCACGCGCCGTCATTCCGCCCACGCTGCGGTCGCCAATGCTGATGAGAAAAGTCTTATCCGCTACCGCCGGCAGCCGAAGCACCCGATATGCGGATTCCCGGAGATTCAGTCCCGCCACATCAAATGACGCCAGCGTTTTTTTGATATGCGTCGCTTCCCGGGTCATTTTTGGTGGTTTGCCCAGCAGTACGGAGAGATCCATATCTACCGGCCGATTGCCGAAAGCCGGATCAGTCACGATAAGCTGCTCTTGCGCGGTCGCAGTACCCACTACTGCGAATGCGCATCGCTCCCGCGCGCAAATCGCCCTGAACGACTCCAGCGATTCGGGCCTGATCGCAAGCACATAACGTTCCTGCGCCTCGTTACTCCAAATCTGCATTGGCGACATGCCCGGCTCTTCCGAGGGAATATCACGCAGGTTGAAATAGCCGCCCCGTCCGGAATCGTGCAGCAGTTCGGGCAACGCATTCGATAAACCGCCCGCGCCAACGTCGTGAATTGAAAGAATCGGATTAGGCTCGCCCCGTCTTTCCAGTTGCCAGCAATTGTCGATGACTTCTTGCGCACGCCGTTCCATTTCCGCATTGCCGCGCTGCACTGAATCGAAATCAAGGCTCTCGGTATTTGTCCCCGTATCCATGCTGGAGGCCGCGCTACCGCCGAGGCCGATCAGCATTCCAGGTCCGCCCAATTGAATAAGCAGCGCGCCGGCTGAAAATTTTTCCTTGAAAGAATGCCGCTCGACAATGTGGCCGATGCCTCCCGCCAACATGATGGGTTTATGGTAACCACGCATCTCGCCGGCGATGGATTCCTCGAATGTACGGAAGTATCCCGCCAGATTGGGCCGCCCGAACTCGTTATTAAACGCCGCGCTCCCAATTGGGCCTTCAAGCATGATTTGCAGAGCAGATGCGATACGTGCCGGCTTTCCGTAAGAATGATCCGTTCCCGTTTGCGCGTACGCTTCCCAAGGGTGAATAAACCCCGGGATATTCAAATTGGAAACTGAAAAACCGCTGAGCCCGGCTCTTGGTTTGGCGCCGCGGCCGGTGGCCCCTTCATCGCGGATCTCCCCGCCCACGCCCGTGGCGGCACCTGAAAAAGGCGAAATAGCGGTGGGATGATTATGCGTTTCCACTTTCATCAATATGTGGGTCTGCTCATCAGCATAACCATATACATTATCCGTACCGGGGTAAAAGCGCGCGATTTTCGCTCCCTGTATTACGGAGGAATTATCGGCATACGCTACCACTGTGCCTTGCGGATGCTGCTGGTGGGTATGGCGAATCATCGAGAATAACGATTTCGTTTCGGGCTTGCCATCTATCACCCAATCAGCGTTGAAGATCTTGTGGCGGCAGTGCTCCGAATTAGCCTGGGCAAACATCATCAATTCCACATCGGAGGGATTGCGTCCGATGCGCATGAAATAGGCTGCGAAATAGCCGATTTCATCGGGTGAAAGCGCGAGCCCCATTTCGTCGTTGGTCTTTTCCAAGGCTGCTCGTCCGCCTCCCAGCACGTCCACTGACTGAAGTGGCGCTGGCGCGAAATGCCTGAATAAACTTTCTGCCGCATCGAGCGAGTCGAACACTGCCTCTGTCATACGGTCGTGTATCAGCGCAACCAGCGCGCCTTTTGCATGAGCGGAAAGCTCGCCCCGCGCCTGATCTGCCGTGCGGAAATGAAAGACGACGCCCCGCTCCAGCCTGTCCACCGCATCCAATCCGCAATGGCGAGCAATATCCGTCGCCTTGGTAGACCAAGGCGATATGGTGCCGGGGCGCGGCACCACCAGCAGAAAATTGCCTTGAAGCAATTGGGTTTGTGGTGCCGCAGCTTCTATCGGTGATATCTCTGCCGGAGAGCACTTGAGCAGCCTCCCAAGGACCGCTGTCTCTTTCTCGCGCAGATCGCGCGTGACTGCGCAAAAGTACCAAAATTCTGCATAAATATGGGAAACTTGCGGAGCGATAACTTTAAGGGCGGCCGCCAGTTTTTCCAGGCGGAACGGGGAAAGTGCGCTACCGCCGCGAAGTCGAAGCATTCGATAACCTGAACGATAAATTGAGAGCTTCATTTTACACGAGAAGGCAGGCTGCCCGTAGCCGGGGAGGCTTTAAAAAGGGGCGCTTACTCTTTTAAGGACTGGCTTGTCGCCATAAGGTGTCCCTAAGAAAATATTGCACAGCTTGTAATTAATTACGCAAGCTGATACACAAGAATCAATTTCCTGAAACATCATGTAATGATGAGATTCAGGTTTATAGATACATTGACGGTCGATACCATGAACCTAACAAAACACAATAATTCCAGCGCCGTTTATCTCGCCGCCGAGATCCGGGAGATCGAGCAACTTGCGGCTGCTTTACCCGGATGGCCCCAACTTATGGAAAAAGCCGGTTTGGCCGCTGCCGAAATTGCGCGAGAGAAACTTCTGACGGCCGGCAAAACGAGAGCGCTAGTGTTGGCCGGCCCGGGTAACAATGGTGGCGACGCCTTCGTCGTGGCCCGCCATTTGCACGGGTGGTGGTACAAGGTCACACTGGTGTTTACTGGTGAGCGGAAAAATCTTTCAGATGATGCGAAACAGGCATTGAACGCGTGGCTCGCCGCGAGTGGCGAGGTACTTTCCGAAATCCCTGAAAATGAAACGTGGGATGTCGTAATAGACGGTTTATTCGGGATTGGTCTTGATCATCGCGATGGGCGAAACCTGGCCGCTGAATATCTCGATCTTATCGAGGCGGTTAATCGCATGAATCTGCCCGTGCTCTCACTCGACATTCCGAGCGGCCTGGGCAGCGATACCGGCACGGTGCATGGCGCCGCCATCAGGGCCGCCATCACTGTGACGTTCATCAGCCTGAAAGCTGGTCTTCTGACCGGACATGGCCCCGAGTATTGCGGGGAAATATTTGTACGTGACCTTGATCTGGACGTGTCATCGCTGAAAGAACCCGGCTCATGGATGATAGATCAGGCCAATGCTCAACAATTATTGCCGCTACCCCGCCCCTCGAATAGCCACAAAGGCATGTTCGGCAGCATCGGCATCATCGGCGGCTCAGCCGGAATGGTCGGGGCGGTACTTCTGGCCGGAATCTCAGCGTTGAAGCTGGGCGCAGGCCGCGTCTATCTCGGGCTGATTGCCGGCGATACTCTCGGCGTAGATCCAGCCCAGCCCGAATTGATGCTGCGCCTGCCCCATGATTTATTCAAACTCGATAACCTGAACTGCATGATCGTCGGCCCCGGGCTAGGTATGGAACCAGACGCCAGCTTCTGGTTGAGTTGCGCGCTGGAATCGGACTTGCCGCTCGTGTTGGATGCTGATGCTTTAAACATCATCGCAAGTGATACCGGAATTGCCACCCTACTCAAGGAACGTAAAGCCGCTTCCATTCTTACACCTCACCCTGCCGAAGCTGCACGCCTGCTGAATACCGATATATCAGCAGTTCAAAATGACCGCATGACTGCGGTGGCAAATCTTGCGACCCGTTTCAATTGCTGCGCGGTGTTGAAAGGTGCCGGCAGCATTTGCGCCGAACCCGGCGGCAAAAGGCATATTAATACCACTGGAAATCCGGGCTTGAGCAGCGCGGGTACGGGGGACGTATTGTCCGGCATTGCCGGCGCTTTTCTGGCACAGGGATTAAGTCCGGAAAATTCTCTATTACTCTCGGTCTATCTGCATGGCGCTGCAGCGGACGTGTTGCAGAAACAACATGGCGGCCCAGTGGGGATGATCGCGTCGGAAATACCGAATGCCGCGCGAAGCCTGTTAAACCGATGGATTTACAGCTATAGACCCGCTCTATATAGGTGAAGTTTTGCGCTGTGCGGTGCGGCGCACAGATGGCGCTATTGGCTTCGGTCTATAATTCAAGACCGACTAACGTAAAAAAACGTCGAATATATGCAACGTCGAAAGCGCATTTGTGCACATCTATGACGCCTCGATTCCATCAATCAAAAAGGAGAAATATCAATGTCCGTACTCGTAACCCATCTCGCACCCGACTTCACCAAGCCCGCTGTCCTGCCGAATGGCACCTTCAATGATACTTTCAATTTCCATACGGAAATTGCCGGCAAATATGCGGTCCTGTTTTTCTATCCGCTCGATTTCACATTTGTCTGCCCTTCGGAGATTATTGCTCACTCGCATCGGGCAGAAGAATTCCGCAAACGCAACGTAGAAGTGATCGGCGTATCCGTGGATTCCCAATTCACCCATTATGCCTGGCGTAATACTACCGTGGACAAGGGCGGGATCGGTCCGGTCGGCATTACTTTGGTAGCCGATGTAGGCGGCGATGTCATGCACGCATATGGCATCAGCCACCCGGATCACGTTGCGCTGCGAGCCTCTTTTCTGATCGATAAAAATGGTGTCGTGCGTCACCAGGTCGTCAACGATCTGCCGCTCGGACGCGACGTGGACGAAATGCTGCGCATGGTAGATGCACTGCAGTTCCATGAAAGCCATGGCGAAGTTTGCCCTGCCGGATGGAAAACAGGAGACCCTGGCATGAAGCCGAGCCCGGAAGGTGTAGCAGAATATTTAGGTGCTCACGGCTCGGCGCTGTGAAACATCACGATACCTTGCGCAGCACTATAAGTTGCACAGCGCTATAAGCGCTGCTGCAAGGCAGGAAACCGCGAGAAGAAGGTACCGCGACAATAAATCGTTCCGCTGTGCTGCCTGTTATGGGATAGACGTAGCCACCACCCTGCCAATTCTTGCAATCCAAAAAGGAGAAGCTCATGGACTTCGATAAAGACAAGGCGATCGCACTGCTGAACAAGATCATGGAACTGGAACTCGCGGGAGTGGTGCGTTACACGCACTATTCATTGATGGTCTATGGCTACAACCGCATTCCTGTCGTCGCATGGCTCAAGGAGCAGGCCGAAGAAGGATTGCTGCACGCGCATAGGGCCGGCGAACTTGTCACGCTCCTGGGGGGATACCCGTCACTTTCGATCGGGCCCCTGCTGGAGACACATCACCACGACATCGGCGATATCCTCAGGGAATCTCTGGCTAATGAAAAGGAGGCCTGTGGCGCCTATTACCAACTGCTGGAGCTGACCCAGGGCAAATCGGTGCTATTGGAGGATTATGCACGGGGCCTCGTCGTCGAGGAAGAGATGCACGCGGATCAGGTCAACAAGATGCTGCGCAGAACCGGCAGAACCGGTGTTTACGAGGCGCCCCAGAGCGGCGGATCACAGCAGCCATAACTTCGGCAATCGTGGCCCTTTCTTTAAAGGGGGTCATAGCAAGATAACTTTTACGATGGATGAACTGGCCAGCATGAAGGCAATTCCGCCTTCGCTTCAATCGAACCGGCAAAAAAAGAAACGGAATTACTCGCCACTTTCCGTACTGCTATGCACCATGCCGCTTAGCTGAATCATCAAGTCAATCTCACTTTCCCCTTCACTCGGAATTTCGCCGGGTAGACGGGATTCCATCAACACGCGAAGTGCGGCGAGCGGGCTTGCATCAAGTGTGCCGCTGGATTCGGTCGATTGCAAGGCCGCTGCGGCCGGACCCAGGCCCGTCCCTTTAGCACCGGTAATCATTCGGTACCTTTTATATATACCCATGCGCCTGATCCCGTGTATCCAGGATGCCAAAATTCAACTGCCGGAAAGCCCGATGATGTTTAGAAACTCGCGAAGGGTTCACAAGCATTTTTTTTTGGATTGGGTCGGCCCTTCCTGACACTGATACGAAGTTGTATCGATCGTAGCATTTGAACCTCAGCCAAAACGTTTTTTCCGGATTTTGACGTTTGATTTAGCGGGATAACCACGCCGGCCCAAGCTGGGAGAGCCTACCAGGTCATCCTGGACATTAAGCGATGGTCCGCGAGGGTCGACTTGGCTTTCGCCAGCAGCGCCGCGGCTGCTAAACATTGCAATGATCGGATCAGCGCCAAAATTTCTACGCCCTGATGCAGCACGTCTTTGCCGAGCAGGGCCGACGCCAGCTTGGGTGTTCCTTGTTTCCGTTGACAAAAGCTTCACTAACGCAGGTAATAAGGGATACATGGTTGTCTCCTATGATGAACAGCGCTGCTCAAGCTGATTTGTGAACTGATCAGAACATTCAGGTTACCCGAAATAGATGACGTTACGATGAAGCTTTATCAAGTTTGAAAAAACAACGGGACCTTGCGACTTTCTTCGGCACCCTTCCTGCCGCCAATAGTTGAAAGGTTGAATAATCGATATGGAAACCGGAGGCGGAAAATTGTTCTGGCTCTGCCCGCTTGCTGGTCAATATTTTTATCCCCGTCCCGAATATTCAAATGTTATCGGCTCCAGCATTGGCCGCTCGCACTCATCCCGCATCAGGGCGGCGGTTTCTCCCAACGCTATTTCCTGGAGGCGGCAGCGCATATTCAGCACCCCATTGCCGGACTCGAAAACACCACAGGTATGCAAAGGTTCGCGGCTCGCTTTATATTGGTCAGACGCCACTTTGGGCGCTACGTCAGAACCCACGTTATTCATCACCGCCACCGGCAGATGGGGGTAGCGGCGTCTCGCTTCCCGTATCCATTGCAGGAGATTCACCTGTTGGGTGCAGTCCTGCACCGCTCCATCGACAAGGACCATATCGTAGGCGCCCAGGTCCGGCTCGGGGAAGCTTTCCAGGGACTTTCGCTCGAGCCTGTGTTTTGACTTCTCAAGTAATAGTTGCAGAATTCGGCGGGTATCCTGCTTTTCCCCCATAAGTAAAATATTCATGCTGCCTTCCTTTGCGCGTTCTCCGGTAGCGTGCCGAACAGGCAGAACTCCGTGATTGCGTCGATCTCGATATAACATGCCACGGTTAAAACGCGCCCGATCTTGATGGGCGGCCCTATTCTTGAGACATTAACGCCAAGCTTGCGTATCAATCTCTCTACCGCGACGGTAGTCACGGTTACGTAGCGCTTGATGCCGTTATGCCGGGCAAAACAGAATAACGTCTGCATCATTTTTACCGGGATCTCGCTGAAGCCGAAACCGGCGCTTTCGTACTTCGGTACCGTCACAGCGAACCGGCTTAATTCCCACACATCGGCTTGCTGAGGGGCCGCCTGGCCATGCAATAGCTGAGGGAAAGTATCCTTCAACATATTGGGTCCCATGGTCGGAAGCAAGCGCCAGCAACCCAGCACCTCATCTTCATCTCCTTTTGCCAGGACATACACCGGATTGGCACGATCAAACTCATCATGTTCCATGCCGTTGTCGTCGGTAACCTCCCAGCCCAGGCGCTCATGAAAAACTTCGTGCCTCAGCCGATACATTCCTGCAACCGCCCGTTGGTCCATTGACCCGTTTCCGTGTTGCGCAAGCATTATCTGTCCCATTGTTTTCACCCGTCGTTGATTGATGACGGTGCTATGAAACTACGGAACCAAAACCTAGAACAGCTGTAGAATCTTACAGGCAGAAGGGGGAAATACCTGCTGTAACCGTTGCCTATAGCGGGTTTGCGGCGTTAGCATACACCTTGTATTTGAGGGGCTTTTTCGGAGAATTAGTGGTAAAAACGAGCTTGGATAAGGTACCTTTCGGCAATTGTATTGCTGTGATGTTTCAGGTTTTCACCTGGGTTCGATGCCGTTATGAAAATTTTGCAATGAAACCTGAGCGGACGCGATGACGGTCGATATCGGTTTTGGAAAATGCTTGAAAGGCGGTGAAAACGGGGACGCGAATGAGCGTTTTTTGTCAGAAAATCGGCAAAATAGAGGTGTGAGCGGCGAGATGGAAGGCGCAATAAGCGCAGCGCATTGCGCCTTCAACGAGCTACATCAAATTTCCCGTCGGAAGATCGTTACCGTAACGGCGCAGCGATTTTTGGGGAAGGAATCTGTGCTGAACGCATGCCAACCGGGATGATGGTGGCAATAGTTTCGTATCACCTGGACTCCCATACTGGTTGACCCGGAATTGATGGACTCGACGGGCGTCTTCATACGGCGCAATGCGCTGCGCTTATTGACGCCCTACCGTCGGGTTACAGTCGGGCTATTCTCGGGTCTTGCGCAGGTTTAACTACCCCGTATGGTTTAACTTCAGTTCATGAAAGCGTTCAATTAAAGTTGAAGCGGATGCTACCGAACGCGCTGAGGGGATTGCCGGGCAAGGCGCCGGCAAACGTGGGATTGATATAGTAGGTTTTATCCGTCAGGTTCTTTATGTTGAGGGCGAGATCAACTCTCTTTACCCGATAAGATACCGCCGCATCCAACACGACGTAAGATGGCACCTTCAGAAGATTCAAGCTGTCAGCATAAGCATCGCCCTTGTACGTGACACCGAATCCGAACATCAAGCCGCGCGCGAGGCCGTTCTGTATCTGGTAGGTAGTCCAAAGGTTACCCATATGGGTGGCAACGCCGGTTGGCCGGCTTCCGTGGACGCTTCTCGTAATCCCAAGTACGGAATTGCTGGCCACGTTGTCAGCCATATTTTCAGGATCCATCCATACCCCGGTACCAATGATGCTCAACCCGTTGACAGGACGCAGGCCCAGGGAAACCTCTACCCCGCGGGACCGGTCTTTGCCATCCTGAGTCGGTATACCGCCGGAACCCGGCAAAGTGACGAAATAATTGTTGCGGCTGGTTTGAAACAAAGCCACGTTGAAGTCGGCTTTGCCATCCAGCAGCATTGTTTTCGCCCCAACTTCTATCTGATCCGATGTTTCCGGCGCCGTGGACAGTGCCTGACTTTCCGTTGAAAGGTTGATAAACGCGCCGGTGCTATAACCTGCGTAAAAAGCCAGATTCTTGGTAGGCTGATACACCCCGCCCGTGGAATAGGTGGTCAGGGACTTCGTTTGTGCTATTTCGCGATATAGGGTGGGTGATACCTCTGCTGTTGGCGATGCTCTTTGCAAGCCTTTATCGCTGTAATGCACCAGATCATTGCGGATCCCAAGGCGAAGCTTGAACTGATCGGTCAGATCGATCTGATCCTGAGCATAAAATGACGTTTGATTACTGCTGATCCGCCGGTCAAAAGTCTGCGCCCCCCTAATTCCGGGACTATTGAGTGACGTTTCCACTACCGGATTAAAAATGTCTTGCATGTCAGGCAAAACGTAGGTCGAGCGAGCCGCATTGATGTCTGTATTCTTGTATTCGAAGCCGCCCAGAAACGTGTGTTTCACAGGCCCGGTGGCTGTTTTCCATATAAACTCGTTCTGCAATATGGTGTAACCGG
This sequence comes from Nitrosospira sp. Nsp18, assembly GCF_900103145.1. NCBI lineage: Bacteria > Pseudomonadati > Pseudomonadota > Betaproteobacteria > Nitrosomonadales > Nitrosomonadaceae > Nitrosospira > Nitrosospira sp. Nsp18. The sequence goes on from NZ_FMWY01000017.1 coordinate 21,284, forward strand.
CATTATCGAACTGGCTGTATGCGGTGCGTCCTGTGCTTATCCCCTCTGAGTTACCCTGATTGCCGCCCGCATTTCGCAATAGCTCCAGGGTCCGGGCATCGTATACGAAGGCAGTACGCATGCTCAAAGCGTCGGATATTGCCCAGTTATGGGTAAGGCCCAGACGATTGATTGTATGGTCTGTCTTGTTGAATCGACTGTAATAGCGCGTCTCGCGGGAAACGTTCGCTATATTGGAGTTGAAGTCGAAGAGTATGCCGTAGTTATCCGGCTTGATTTTGATCTCCCGATGATCGTAGTCAACCACGAGTGATTTATCCGGTGCATAACGCCAGATGAAACTGGGAGAAACTTCGACAATATTTCGCTCCAGGCCACGAAAACCATCGGTATGCTCCATATCTGCAATCAGGCGGCCGGCAACATTCGGCAAATAAGGTATAGCGCCGGTTACGTCGACATATCCATTACGTGTTCCGAAACTGCCCAGCATGGTACCGGCGGACAAGCTGAAATCATTTCGCGGCTGTTTGGTGATCATATTGATACTGCCGCCAGGACCCGCTACGCCGAAGAGCGCAGAGCCCGGACCTTTTAATACTTCAATACGATCAACATCGTACATCGTGCGGAAATAGTTGTTTTGGTGGCCCCCATCGGGAATATTGTCGCGCAAAAAGCTCAGTGATAATCCGCGCGAAGTGAAAGAGTTCGCGAACCCATAGCCCCCGCCCATCTGGGGCTGAACACTGCTGACGTTGCGCATGGCGTCGTTCATTTCGATTACACCCTGCTCTTTCAGTACGGCGGCCGGCACGACGGTGATGCTCGCGGGAATATCGCGCGACGGTGTGTCTGTCTTGCTTCCGGTCGTCGCTACATCCTCAATTGTGCCGGGTCGGACCCGGCCGGTTGTAATCTTGATTTCCGGCAACTCCGCTTTTTTTTCGTCTTTTCCGGGGTTAACGTTTTTTTCCGGGTTGCCTGCACTTTCCTGGGCTATCGCGTGCGTTGGTATAAGTACCCACGCCAGTAACAAGGCCACATGGACGCGCCGGAATTCGAACTGGGACAGATTTTTCATTGATCGCTCTGTTATTTTAATTATTGGCTGGCTACAAGCGACGATGGCGTTGGCTGGCTATGGGATTTGTTTGCGCTGTAAGAGCAAGGGAACTATGGATTTACATGGGTAGTGTTTTGTCTCGACCCTGGTTGATTGGCGATGGGAAAAAAGACAGTCTCATGATAGCGATAGCGTGGTGAGCATAAGAATGACAGCAGAGGTGAATACCGTACCGATCAATCCCGCCGCCATAAGCCGTGGTCCATGTAGACGGCTCCACAGCAAGGTGCCGGTAATCGCAAGAACCAGCAAACCGCAAGCCAGCGTATCGGTCAGCAATATCCACACATTGGACATGCCGGTTCCCTTGTGAAAATTGGCCAGTGTCGCCCAGGCATTGGCTTCCTTCTGCTCGATGCGTGTCTCCATGTCGCCTTGCCAATACTCCGCGGTAAGGCTGAGGTTGGGCGTGGTAAGCGTGACGCGCCAATTTTCAGGCTGGTTGATCTGTCCACCACCCCAGGGGACCGGACCGCCGGGTTTTTTCACGATACGCGATTTAGCGTGAGGCATTTTAAATTTCACACGGAGCCAAGCTTCCAGCGCCTCCGCCGATTGCAGGCTGCCGAGGGGCGGCATGAGCGTCTGGTGAGTTTCGTGCTGCGCAGCAAGCGGGATTTTCATCTCGCTGCGATGATTCAGCAGAATACCGGATGTGCCGAATATCAGGCCGAGTACGGCTCCCCATAGCCCCAACCAGGCGTGCGTGCGGCGCAGCCAGACAAGAAAACGCCCACGCTTCATACCCTGCGATAAAAACAGGTACCCGCGCGGCTCGGTAACCGGGCGCGGCATTGCGTTTTCCCTGGTCGCGCTTTGCGTGGTTGGTGCCGGTGCGTCGGGTTGCAGCGTACTCATCTGTAAATGCTAAGCGTAACCTTGTGGCTTTCGACGGCGTATGCCTTGCCCTCGAAATTTCCCGGATTGATTAACTCATGCTTCGCCTCGACCACATAAAGGCCGGGTTCCAACATGGTAAGCGGAACCTCTCCTTTCTCGTTCGTATGCAAATGCTTTTCCCAGCCATTGGGCGCAATAATGATAACCTCCGCCTTCGGGACGGGCTTCCCCTGGAAGCTCAAACGCAGCAGGTTGTCGCTGCTATGTATATCAAGCGGCAAACTGCCGCCGTTGCCCAGCCGCGCATAGAGAAACCTTCTTTGCACCGGGGCAGGGTTTTCACCCTGTGGCTCGCGTATGGGTTGTTTGAGCGCTTGTACCAGCACCGTCGCTCCACCGCCGGGTATCGCAAAGTGATTATTCTCGCGGCTTGCGTCGACAAGTTTTTCCGCGCCGCTCGCATCGATCACAATAACCAGCGGTTGAATGATGTTGTCGAGCTTGCCGGGTGAGGCTTCGCGCCGATCTTCCGCGTATTCGCCGAAATAAAGCTTCGAGGCCCCAGCCTCGCCCTTGTCATTTTCGAGCCACAATGCGTGCGCCGCGGCATTGAAGCTAAGCAGTCCGCCCAGTAAGGCAACAGCGGTGGCAGGGATAATGGCTGCAATCTTCATAATATTTTTTCCTTTTTTGTTTGTATATCCCGAGGTGGGCTAAGCTATTTCCAGGCTATTCGAAGCTATTTCGAGCGACTTCCCTTTGTTTCAGGCTGGACGCGCCAACGCGTGGACATCCCAGCCATCATGTGGTCATCCACATGGCAATGCAGCAGCCAGTTTCCAGCCGAACGCGGGGTCATGTCGACCGACGTCATGCTGGCGGGCAGCACCTCAACCACATCGGTGCGACGCCCATGGTCGAGTACCGTCTGACCGTGCCAGTGCACGGTATGATTGTCTGTTTCGTTGCCGAGCGCGACGACATGCCAGCGGACGCGCTTTCCCAAACTTGTTTCATAGCCTTCCAGATTTCCGAAAATACGGCCGTTGATCGTATGCTTCATGCCGCTTTCTTCCCCGTTCTCTTCATTGAAGATCATGAACAGGGTCGTAAATTCCTGATCTACATCGTGCGGCGCCGGATCAGCAGCGGACCGTGCCATGCCCTGACGCGTGACGATAATAGTGCCGATGAGGCCGAGGTTTGCTTCTTCTTCTTCCATCACATGAGAGTGATAAAGCCAGACGACTGATGAAGGATCTGCCGGGCCGGGGCCTGCGTCTGCGTCCACAACCCAGGTGTAGGTGAATGATTTACCGGGAGGAACGGCCGCCCCTATGCCGGAGCCATCCGCGCCTTCGCTGGATTTGTCATAAAACAATCCATGCGGATGCATGGAAAGCGGCCGGTCTGTTTTATTCAGGAAATGAACTTTGAGGGTATCTCCCACCACGGCTCGGATCTCGGGTCCCAGTATCCCCATCCATGTAGGCTGTGGCAGCTGTTTGTTATAGTTTTTGTCTGCATAACCGATATAACGGTATTTAGGGTATGTCAGCGTCGTACCCCACACCCCGAGCCCCGCATCCGGCTTGATCAGGTTTTGCCCGGACGGCGCATAGCTCCAGGAAGTTTGCTCCGCCGCTACCCAGTACTCTCTCACTGCCGCCTGTGCTGCCTGCGCCGGAATCCACATACAAAAGGCAATAATAAAAGTCGCCAATGCCGTGATTCTGCCTTTATAACCAACGCTCATGTGCTTCTCCGGGTCCAGGAAATAGTGACAAAGACAAATAATGAATCGACGGGCCTCCTCCGCCTGGCGTCCGCCCACGCGCCTCTGCCGTGGCTCCGCACGCAAATCATGTTTAGCTCTATCATGGATAACGTTGTTAGACGATGGGAGTGGATTTCGTGGATTGAACAGGGTTACCGCACCCGGCGGGTGCCGTAGCCAACGCAGCCAGCGTTGCCACACCCTTGCGAAAAGTGGGCAGGCCGGAACGGTCGAGCAATACGCAAGGCTTGCCCGAATATTTACAGTAGCGCTTCACAGTAAAATAAGTGTAATGGTTTACGCAATCGACCGGGCAAACTACCAGATCGGCATGGTCGAGCAACGCAGGGAGATGATCTCCACCGTGAAGTGGGCCTCTACGATAGATGAGCAACCTGCCGCCTGAAGCCTCCACCATGCGGTGATACTCCGGGTAGAGTGCGGCGCGGCCGCCTACGCACAGGACGCGACGACCCGCAAGATCGAAACCAGCATGCGCGGCGGCTTGTTTCTCACCAGGACTATCGCAATCCCATGCGGGTCCTGCGGCAGATGCACTGCCAGGACAACCTTGCGCCCTAAGCGTCCCGGGCGCTCCCGGCGTGGCGGAGACCTTGACCAGCGGAACCCAATCTGTTTCTGGCGGAACCGGGATTTCGGCATCGGCGAGCTTGCGCTCAAGCAGATCAATGCGCGACAGCAATGCCTGGTGAGTGCCAACCGGCTGCGATACAGTTGTTGCGCTCTCTGCCGGCAAAAACGAGGGGCTATTCGAAGCCCGTCCGTGGCGCGCGGTCCTGGTGAGCCCGGTATGCTGTAAAAAAAAAGGGCTGCGATTGATCCTGAGAAATGAAAACGACTCGACGACCTGATGAAATTTCCTTTCCAGCAATGTCAGCAACTGGCTAGGAAAGGAATCATCGATGTTATGAGCATTGTGCGAACTGGCGCGGCCGGTCCCGTTAACGGCTTCTTGCCGCAGGCCGGACAACAAGTGTGCGCTCAAGTCTTCAACGGCATGGAGGCAAGCAAGTAGAATCACGTCGGGGCGGGGTGCTTCTGCAATCATTGGGGTTGTAACGCCCAAGGTCGCTGAACCGGTTGTCCCGGTTGCCCTGATTGTCTTTAGCTGTTCCACAGCCTGCGCTCCATGACAGGTTATAAAAAAATGCTGGCTTGCCCCGTCGGACTGGCTGGCTAAAGCCGCTGGGTAGGAGAACCCAGCGGCACGGATAATTACATCTGGCTCTGCAGCCAGTTCTGTATGCCCACCTTCTGCATTACATCCAACTGCGTTTCCAGCCAGTCGATATGCTCTTCGGTATCTTCGAGGATTTCTTTAAAAAGCTCTCGCGAGACATAATCCTTCGCCATTTCAGAAGCTGAGATGGCGGCAAGCAAAGTCTCACGGGACGCCATTTCGAGCCTGAGGTCGCAATCGACGCATTCTTCAGCCTTTTCACCGATCAGGAGCTTGCCGAGCTCTTGCAGATTGGGCAATCCCTCAAGGAAAAGGATACGCTCGATCAATGCATCGGCATGCTTCATCTCCTCTATGGATTCTTCATATTCTTTCTTGCCCAGGCTTTCAAAACCCCAGTTTTTATACATCCGGGCATGAAGAAAGTACTGATTGATGGCCGTCAATTCGTGTTGCAGTTGGCGGTTGAGCCAATGGATAATGTCTGCGCTGCTTTTCATGTTTATGCCTCCTCAGGCGAGATCTCGTATAAGCGAGTGGGTTTGTGTAGATGATGTTGCGTCAAGGTTTTTTGCATCAGTGCTTTTTCCAGCACCTCCTTGGCGTGGCAGGCACATATTCCACATTGCCCGCTCACACCCAGACAGGTCTTCAAATCCCGCATCCGATCGGCGCCTTGAGAGACGGCCTCCCGGATGGCGGTATCAGTTACACCTTTGCATACACAAATATACATGATGAGCGCCTTAAGTCTACTAGTTCCACTACTTGGTTAAAATGAGCTTGCCGTTACGAGTACGCCGCAGGCGATATTGTTCGCCCTGGTGCTGGATAAATACCTCGTCTCCCTGCGAAAACAGGGTATCGCTGAAGATGCGCCTGTTGCGGTCGAGCACGCCGAAGTTCTGTTTATCAACGTTGGTTTCCGGAACTGTAAGTGACTTATCCATTTGGGCCGTTTCCGCGATTATTAATGAGAATGATTCGTATTATATGCAACTTTAAACGAAATGCAAGAGAATGGATAAAAATATTTTAGGGATGTATTTTGGAAGGAATTTTTGGGCTCGGTACCGCGCCGGCAGGCGCGTAGCCAGAACGTCTTTCTCTTAAAGCTCAATAAGATGCTTCGTTCCAGGTAGAAAGCTAACGGTAGCCTCATCATTTTCACGCAAGCGCGAATCTGGAACGCAACATCGTCTTTTCTCAAGGACTGAATCGGGATGCCTTCTCTAAACCAAAGACCAAAGGCAGCGACTCTCTACAATGATAAAAAAATGAATGCAGCGCAAGCTTATGGGCGCGCCTGGTATTTCTCCGAAGTTTAAAAGCGGAAATGAGATGCTTGCTGTTGGCGCCTAAGCCTGAGAGTCGGCCTCAATGTGTAAAATATTTTGTGTTATGCTTTACGTCTACACGGGTCTACACGGCACGCCGCAAATGAATTCGTCCTATCCTGCATATTTTATTAGCGCCGCTTTCGGAAGCGACTAAATGATGTCGCATGAGAAAGACAATTCCCACTGACAGTGATTCAGCGTTCCTGTCATATGGAAACTGAAACGAAAACTAAAACACTTCTGTTTCGCGATTCTGCGAAACGTCCTGACGCTGCGCGTGAAACGCGCTGCGACTTCTCAACTAATCAATACCCGCCACCTATATCATTCACGTTGTGGCCACAGCGGTACACGCGATACTTCTAACATCCTACCGCATGCAAAACTTCTCCATCCTGCCGCGCGAAATGGCCGCAAGCCTTTGGCGTAATCGCGACCTGATCATTGCATTGGTCAAACGCGAGGTCATCGGACGTTATCGGGGCTCTGTCATGGGCATTGCATGGTCGTTCTTCAACCCCTTGCTCATGCTGGCGATTTATACATTTGTGTTTTCCGTCGTATTCAAAGCACGGTGGGGTGTGGGCGGGGAAGAAAGCAAAACGGATTTCGCGATTATTCTTTTCGTCGGCATGATCGTGCATGGGCTCTTCGCCGAATGCATCAACCGAGCTCCCGCACTGATATTATCCAACGTCAACTATGTGAAGAAAGTGATTTTTCCACTGGAAATACTGCCGTGGGTCGCATTTGGCTCGGCGCTGTTCCACACGATCATTAGCGTCGGCGTGTTGCTGATCGCCCAGCTAATCTTCAGCCATCAGATGCCATGGACAGTGGTTCTTTTCCCCTTTGTCTTACTGCCGCTGATTCTCATTGCCATGGGTTTCGCCTGGTTTCTGGCGGCGTTTGGCGTATTTGTGCGAGACATCGGGCAGGTCACCGGCATGTTCACAACTGTGTTGCTGTTTCTTTCGCCAGTGTTCTATCCTTTAAGTATCTTGCCCATAAAATACCAGGGCTGGCTGCAACTCAACCCGCTCGCATTCATCATTGAGGAAGGACGCAAGGTGCTGGTCTTCGGCCAGTTGCCGGATATTGGACAATGGGGCGTCCTGATGGCAGCAGGATCAATAATCGCCTGGGGGGGATTTGCCTGGTTCCAGAAAACCCGCAAGGGATTTGCGGATGTTCTCTAAGACTCGCAACATCGCAAAATCTGACCCTATCTCATCCCATCTTCAGGATGAAGCACAAGAACAGCAGGGTGAAGTGAAAAGCGATGACGCTGAAAGTATAGTGACGAATTCCAGTAGCACCGCCCTCCCCAGCGATATTGCGATACGCGTTCAGAATCTTTCCAAGTGCTATCAGATATACGACACTCCGCGCGATCGCCTCAAGCAATTTATTGCCCCTCGTCTGCAACGCTTGGCAAGACGGCCGCCGAAGCAATATTTTCGTGAATTCTGGGCACTCAAGGATGTCTCGTTTGAAGTAAAAAAAGGGGAAACCGTCGGTATAATCGGACGCAATGGCTCCGGTAAATCTACTCTCCTCCAAATTATCTGCGGCACCCTCGCGCCTACTGGCGGCAGCGTAGAAACCATGGGGCGTATCGCTGCCTTGCTAGAACTGGGCTCGGGGTTTAACCCTGAGTTTACCGGGCGAGAAAATATATATATGAACGGCACAATACTTGGACTTAATAAAGAGGAAATTGATACACGCTTCGACGACATTGTAGCTTTTGCGGATATTGGTGAGTTTATCGCACAGCCAGTCAAGACATATTCTAGCGGCATGTTTGTGCGGCTTGCGTTTGCGGTTAATATAATGTCACAGCCGCAAATTATGGTCGTCGATGAAGCACTCGCGGTGGGTGACATGAGTTTTCAGGCTAAATGTACAACAGCGCTCAAACGCATCCAGGAGAATGGAACGACAGTTCTTTTTGTAAGCCACGACATTGGTTCAGTCAAAAACCTGTGCTCACGCGGTATATATCTTGAGCGTGGAAAAGTATTCGCGATTGGGCCCGCTGGTGATATAGCTGAATACTACGTTCGGGCCATGCGGGAAGAAATGAGTGATGAGCACAGAAAATATTCTCGAATTCCGACAGAGTCTGATGAAACTCAAGTTAAGCCTGGCACGTTGGCAAATAGATCAGAAACAAATTTCAAAACATCAGAAGAGTTTACAAATAGAGTGGCCCAATTTCGATATGGTACGGGAGAAGCCAGAATAACATATGCAGAACTGCTGGACCTCGCTGGCAAACCCCTTGTTGACGTAGATTTTGATCAGCTTGTCCAGTTAAGATTTTACTTTACAAGTACATTAAATACAGAGTTAGGGCCAACCTACTATGTAATGGACGACAAGAAAAATCACATATTGGGCGCGGGGCCAGCACAACTGGGGCAACCTCTACTCAAAGTAGAAAGTAATAAAAAATATGTTATAACTTTTAAGACACGTTTACCTTTGCATGAAGGAATCTATAGTATTCAGCTTGAGTTAGCCAGGCCGATTGTGACCGGTGTAACAGCGGAATTTATGGATGTCATAGCTGATTGTATTATCTTTCGAATGGCCAGACGCCAGAACGTTAGAATCTGGGCAAAAGTGTTTATCCCTGCAACAATGGAAATTGGCGAGATTGAAAATTAATAAGGGGTATCTGTGATTAATGAAAGATTAAAACAGCGTATTTTGTCATTACAAGACGACCTCGGCGTGGAATATCATCCAAACTTTCGAATTGAGAAGAAGGACCTTCTAGACATCGCGTTTGACAGGAATTCACCCGAGAGTATTGCTGAACTAGGTTGTGTATGGGGTATTGATTGTGCCTATGGACGTTATGCGCTGGAAAAATTCAGATTAAAATCGGTCAAGATGGTCGATACCCATTGGACTGAACCCGCACTGGAAAAAGTAGCAAGACACCCCGAAATTGAGATATTTCGCGGAAATTTCGGTGAATTATCGATGCCTGAAACTTTGGGACATGTTGATGCAATTCTTCTTTTCGATGTATTGCTTCATCAGGTCGCGCCAGATTGGGACAGACTGCTACAAATTTACGCCCCATACACCAAGTCTTTCGTCATATTCAATCAACAATGGGTTGGCTCCCCGCTGAGCATACGGCTGCTGGACATGGGGCACGAGGAATACTTTCGAAATGTTCCTCACGACCCAAGTCATCCGCCGTATCAGAAATTATTCGATAGTATGTATGAGATGCACTCTGACCATAATAGGATCTGGCGTGATGTTCATCATGTCTGGCAATGGGGAATTACTACAGCTGATTTACTATTTACAATGGACCGGCTTGGGTTTCAGCTAGATTATTTCAAAAGCTATGGAAAATTGAACGGTCTGCCAAACTTCTCCGAACAAGCCTTTGTTTTTAGAAAATGTCATACTAATTCACGTAGCAAAACAACGTGATTCCCGTCACCAAGACTTATCTCCCATCGCTCGACCAGTATGTGAGCCAGCTTGAAAGAATCTGGCAAGCCGGCTGGATTACGAATAATGGCCAATTAACGAAAGAGCTTGCCGAAGCGCTACGCGCTTATCTTGGCGTGCCAAATCTTGAGCTCATTACAAATGGCACGCTTGCGCTCCAGTTGGCTATTAAGACGCTCGGCCTCAAGGGGGAAATTATTACCACCCCGTTTAGCTATGTGGCGACCACGACAGTTATTCTTTGGGAAAACTGTGAACCAGTGTTTGTGGATATTGAAGATAAAACATTTTGCATTGATACAAAAAAGATTGAAGCTGCAATTACCGAACGTACCAGCGCCATTCTGGCAACCCACGTGTATGGCTATCCGTGTGATGTAAAAAAAATAGAACAAATCGCCACAGAACATCAACTCAAAGTTATTTATGATGCCGCGCATGCCTTTGGAGTAAAGTTAAATGGCCAATCCATCCTATGTCATGGGGATATTTCCGCGTTAAGCTTTCATGCTACCAAGCTATTTCACACAACAGAAGGGGGTGCGTTGATTTGCCAAAACGAAGATATTGCCAAGCAAATCGCACTGATTAAGGGGTTTGGACATATTGGGGAAGACTACTACCGGGAAATGGGAATTAACGGCAAAATGTCGGAATTACATGCCGCCATGGGACTGTGCGTTTTGCCTAAAGTCGATGAAATCGTAGCATATAGACGCGCCCTATCTGAACGTTATGATTCCCTTTTGAACAGTCAAGGCCTGATTCTGCCGCTAGTCACCGAGGGGCTCGAATATAACTATGCCTACTACCCCGTGTTATTTCCCTCACATGAAGTTATGATGCATGTGCGCCAAGCCATGATACGCAATAACATTCTGCCTCGTCGGTATTTTTATCCCTCACTTAATACCCTCCCTTATTTGCGTCCGGAGTGGCAGAGAACATGCCCGATTTCAGAGAGCATTGCTAGTCGCGTGCTATGCCTGCCGCTTTATTTTGGATTGGAACAACAAGAGCTAGATGGAATTTGTGGCATCGTCACTGATGCGATGCAATGAAACTAGCGATCATGCAACCCTATTTTTTCCCTTACATCGGATACTGGCAACTGATCCATGCTGTGGACACATTCATTTTATTTGATGATGTTCAATACATAAGGCATGGATGGGTTAACAGAAATCGAGTTTTGAAACATGGCGGTGGCTGGCAATATATAACAGTGCCATTGCGTAAACACTCCTTGAACGAACTTATAAAAAATATCTATGCACATAACGAAAAAGATTGGAAAAACAAGATCCTAAGGCAACTAGACCATTACAGTTATGGCTATAAAAACAAGGCGCCGTTTTATAGCGAAACAATAGATCTGCTGGAAAACATTTTCTCCAAAATCCAGGGTGAAAACCTAACTGCAATAAACGAAACGATAGTAAAAGAAATTTGCCGCCACCTGAATATGAATACACAGATATTGATCTCATCGGATCAAAAATTTAATTATGAGTACGTCCAGGACGCAGGTGAGTGGGCTTTAAGAATTACTGAACAAATGAACGCGCAAGAGTATATAAATCCAATTGCCGGGGCTCATATCTTCGATAACGGCAAGTTCCAATTAAGCAAAATAAAACTATCTTTCCTGAAGAGTGACGACCTCAATTATGCTCAGGGCGATGGGTTTGAACCATCATTATCCATTGTGGATGTTTTAATGTTCAACGGACAAACCGGAACTAAAGATCTTTTGGGTAGGTATTCGATTGAGTCTGTGTAATAAAAGAATCAGGAGAAACAGGCTCTATTACTCATTAAAATAACCGCAAAAACGGCTTCATACACATATTTTCACATATATCTGAACAAGATTCCGCTAGGCACTCCGTATTTTCTTTTGATTCGCAGGTAGAGCTTAATGATAAGGTATTTATCGCGTTAACGATTTCAAATAATCAAAATTTTTACAAGCATATTCCTATGGTTAGCAATAAATCACCCTACCTAAAATTCAATCATGATGAGTATGCGAGATCGCAATCCCCAGACAATTTTTGGGGGCAAATCCGGCGCACTGTTCAGGGCAGGCCTGTTACAGACGATCAAATAAATATGATTGTCGAAGCAATCAAGACGGGGCTCGATATAAGATCTGACGACGTTCTTCTCGACCTTGCCTGCGGTAATGGAGCGCTGCCTCATCTTTTTTTTGACTCGTGCGCGGAATATCTCGGGGTTGATTTCTCTGAGTATCTAATTTCAGTTGCAAAGAAAAACTTCGAGAGGTTCCCGAACATCACTTTCACTCTTCAAGGAGTAGCAAAGTATGTCTGCCTTGAGTCGCGACCAGACCGTTTCACGAAAGCGCTCTGCTATGGAAGCTTCTCCTACTTTCCTGAGGCTGATGCGATAGAAGTTCTACGATTGCTTTTTGAGAAATTCAGCAACATTCAAAAGCTTTTTATCGGCAATCTTCCTGATAAAGACCAAATGGCGAAATTCTACACGACGAGGACTCCTGATCAGTATGAGTTATCTGACCCATGCTCACAAATTGGAATATGGCGGTCACGAGACGAATTCGCGAGGCTCGCTGCTAACGCTGGTTGGAACGTTAAATTTCTATCTATGCCTTTAGAATTTTATGCTGCGCATTATCGATACGATGCACTTCTTAGCCGAAATTCTGAAAAATAGAGAAACCCATGCTTAGTAAAACTAATGTTGAGGAACTTGCCATATTCGGAGCCAATAGTCTATTTTCCACCCCAAAATCAACGTCGAATTTAGTTCGTCCAGATTTTGAAACCTTTCTCAGTTACTCAAAGCTTTTTTATGACCAACATCGATATATAAATGACCACGCACCCGTAGAACTTCTTGAACAACGGCTCGCAGATTTTCATCAAGTAGATTTCTGCGTTACCTTTTGCAGTGGATTTTGGGGACTGGCCCTAGCGATGACCGCGCTGGCCCTTAAAGGAAAAACGGAAATCGTCATTCCTTCCCTTACGTATCGACGTATGGCTGATATCGCGGCGTGGGCTAAATTAAAACCTCATTTCTGCGAAGTAGAGGAAAACTCTCTCGCTGCCAACGCTGAGACCGTAGGCCGTTGTATTAATCAAAATACGGCTTTAATAGTCGGCGTTCATCCCGTCGTGAATTGCTGCGATATTGATGGCCTAGTTCAATTGGCACAAGTACGGGCGATTCCCCTCCTGTTCGATTCGGTTGAATCCCCTTTCGAATCCACATTACATGGAAAAGTTGGAAGTTTTGGTAATGCCGAGTGTTTTTCCTTGCACGCCAGTAAACTATTGAATGGATTTGAAGGAGGTTATCTGACAACTAATGATGCGATTCTGGCTAGGCAACTGGCCTCAGCACGCACATTTGGCGTGGATGAAGAAGACAGGGTTACAGTATCTTACGGGTTAAACGCAAAGATGAACGAGATTCACGCGGCAATGGCGCTTGCGAGCCTTGATGATCTCGAGAGCCAGATTTCTCGCAATCGCCAACGGTATTTTACCTACCAGAAATTGCTAGCTTCTGTACCCGGAATACGGCTAGTTGAATTTCTTGAGACGCCTCCCACAAGCTATAAGAATATCGTGATAGAGTTTCTCGCTGAGTGGCCACTGACCAGGGCCGATACCCTTAAAATCCTGAACGCAGAAAAGATTTTTGCCCGAGCATATTATTCGCCCCCATTACATCGCAAGCAAATGACTTATGCTCATTTACCGGCAAGCTTGCCTTTGTCCGACCTACTCTCTGAAAAGTTCGCCCTTCTTCCCTGCGGGCATTTGGTAACTTGTGAAGATATTCACCAGATTGTCGAATTTTTGAGCTTCCTTTATATCAGCGCAGATTTGATCAAAAACCGCTTGGACGGAAACAATGAGATGTAGCGTGAATTCAGAAAATTTTGCAATTTTCGGTGCAATCCCTGAGTTCGACAAGCCTCTTCCTATTGGCCAGCACTATTTCCCCTCGTGGGAACGTTATACTACATCCTTCCGTGGGATTTTTGAGCGGCAATATTATACAAATCAAGGCCCATTGACTGATGAGCTTGAAAAAAAGCTGGAAGCATTTTTAGGTGTTGAGCATGCGATCTGTGTAACCAATGCAACCATTGGTCTCATGATGGCGGCTGAATCGATGGAACTTTCCGGTAAAGTAATTCTTCCTGCATTCACTTTTGTTGCTTCGGCGCAGTCGTTGACCTGGACTGGACTCGACCCGGTTTTTTGCGATGTTGATCCGGTCACTCAGCAAATCGCACTTGATCAAATAGGGGCTCTAATAGATGAGGGTGTGAGCGCAATTATGGGGGTCAATCTGTGGGGTGACTCGTGTAATCCAAAAGCGCTTTCAGACTTAGCCGTCTCTTACGGTATTCAGTTATATTTCGATTCCGCACACGCCTTTGGCTGCAAAATTTCCGATACTTCTCTCGGTAATTTTGGGGATATGGAAATATTCTCTTTTCATAGTACTAATATATTGAATGCGATGGAGGGAAGTTGCATTTGCACAAATAATGACGATTTAGGAGCACGTTTAAGAAATATCCGAAGTAGCTATGGAGCAGGCCATCCTGTCGATGTTGTTAGAACCTCAAATGGGAGAATGTCTGAGGCTCAAGCCGCAATGGCGCTTATGAGTCTTGAGGACTTTCCCTCGAATCAGAAAACGAACGAATATTTACACCAACTCTATGAGAAATATCTTGAGCCAGTTCCTGGTCTTAATATTGTAAAACCAACAGAGGTTAGTTTCTCGAATTATCAGTCTCTTGTATGCTTAATAGATGAGCAGGAATTTGGTCTTTCCAGAGATTTATTGCGTGAACTCTTAAAAGCAGAGAACATAAACGTTCAGCGTTATTTTTACCCGGGTTTGCACCATCACCCTCCCTATGTTCAAAACTTGTCGCATTACCCTGATCGCTTGCCAAATACAAACCACCTCTGTGCGTCAACCATTCAGTTTCCCATAGGTGCGCTTGTTTCAGTTCAGACTGTTGAACGTATCTGCAATCTTTTATTAAGAATCCATCAGGCTTCGCCAGTTATTCGTTCAAGATTGCAGGGCACGAACTGTCCTTAACCTCATTTCTTTTATAAATACTTTGTAACGCATAAGTATGCCAAAAATATCCATCATTCTTACCTCTTTAAATCATGAAAAATATATTTGTGAGTCGATTGATAGCGTTCTGGCGCAAACCTTTACCGATTTTGAACTTATCATTTGGGATGATGCCTCGAGCGATAATTCATGGCCCATTATCAAAACGTACTCTGACTCCAGGATAAAGACTTTTCGCAATGATGAATGCCGAAGAGCTATTTATGGTGTCAACAAGACCATTACAGAAATAGCTTCGGGTGAATACATCGCCTTCCAGCATTCAGATGATGTTTGGGAAAAAGACAAACTGGAAAAACAGGTTGAATTTCTGGCGGCCCATCCGGAGATCGGTGCTGTATTCACGAATGCGCTCGCAATCGGAGAAGATGGCAAACCGCTTAATGATACTGGACATTATTACTCGAGTATTTTCGATCAGCCTAATCGAACCAGGCATGAATGGCTCAACTACTTTTTTTATCACGGCAACGCCCTATGCCACCCCAGCGTGCTGATCCGGAAGCGCTGCTATTCTGATTGTGGGACCTATCGCTACGGATTTGCACAGGTCGGGGATTTTGATATGTGGATCCGACTTTGTTTGAAGTACGAAATTCACGTTCTACAAGAAAAGCTCGTTAGATTTCGTGTTCGCGCCAACGAAGCCAATACGAGTGGAAATCGACGAGAGACCAGGGTTCGCGGCGTTACTGAATTTTATCAGTTATTTCCTAATTATTTGAAGCTTGATTCTTTCGATGAGTTCGTGAAAGTTTTCCCAGAAGCGGAAAGTTTCTATAGAAAGGATGGATTTGTCCCTGAGTTTGTTCTCGCCATGCTTTCGCTTGAACCAAATTCGTTACATATGGCTAAGGCATTTGGCAGTATTTCGCTCTTCAATTTGCTGTGGGACAATAAAACGTCAGAAAAAATTAAAGAGCTCTATCATTTTGATTATAGGAATATTATAGAACTAACTGGCAAACACGACATATTCTCTCTGGAAGCTGTTGCAAACTTAGGAAAAATCGTAACCGAGCGTGATGAACACATCAAGAGTCTTGCCCAGGCAGTAGCTGATACTGATACCGATACTGCTACTGATACCGATACTCAATTACCTTCATCTGATGCGAGCGAGCCTGAGGCGTTTTTTACAATTTGCTCGAAGAATTTTTTGGCGCACGCAAGGGTCCTATACAACTCGGTACGATCCCATTACCCGAAAACTCAGTTTTTCGTAGTTTTATGCGATCGACTTGACGGCATGCTTGACCCGGCTCAACAGCCATTTGAGTTCGTCTACCTTGAAGACCTTAATATGCCAAATCTTGGTGATATGGCTGCACGCTATAATATTACGGAGTTCAATACAGCGGTTAAACCTTTTGCTTTTAGCTATTTAATGGAGAAGCATGGATTTAGCTCCGTCATTTACGTTGACCCAGATCTCTTGTTCGTCGATAGAATGCATGAGATAGATCAAATGCTCACCGAAGGGGTCGAAGCAATCCTCACACCGCACATCCTCCAGCCAGCGGAACACGATGAGGTACATGATAGGAAGATATTGCTTTATGGTATTTATAATCTCGGATTTTTGGCGTTACGCAACACGCCAAGTGTTCGCTCCTACCTAGCTTGGTGGGGACGCAGATTAGAACGGGATTGTACTATCAAACTCGACCAAGGCATCTTTGTTGATCAGAAATGGGCTGACCTGTTGCCAGCTTTTGTACCTGGCGCACGAGTGATACATCATCCAGGCTACAACGTGGCTTACTGGAATCTCCCCCAGCGTCGGGTTACTCGGCGCAATGATCAATGGTTCGTAAACGACCAGCCATTGCGTTTTGTGCACTTTAGTGGCAATAGGATTGATGATCCAAAAGTGTTTTCTCGACACAGTCAACAAGTCACCATAGAAAATATTGGCGATCTGGGATGTTTACTCGACAATTATCGTGAACAGGTTTTTGCTCATGGGCATGAGTTCTATCGAAGCCTTCCATATGCGTACAATTGGAACGGCGAGGCAGGAATAAACCTGCATACGCCTGACTCACTTGATATGTCCACGTCTGTCCGGAAGCTACCACCAACAGTGCGAGCTGCACCTCCCAGAAGCCAGATCACATTGATCACTAAAACACGCGTCCGAATTGATGTGCTGACTCGCGCATTACCGGTAGCGCGCAGGCTTTCGGGCGGCTGGGTGCCGCTTGCTCGACGCGCGTGGGGCGCATATCGGCGTAACGGCCTGGCCCATCTAAAAGCAAAAAGCCTGGAATTGAGCAGTTTACGGGCACCTCCTGAACTTCCATTAGCGGCGAAGCGCAACATCACAAATAAGGAAACTGACCGTCTCCTATACCTTGATTGGGCAATTCCCAAACCCGACCAGGATGCTGCCTCTGTTACTTCCGTGCTGCTTATGCGAATATTTCAATCACTTGGTTACGCAGTAACCTTTATACCCTCTGGACTGAAATATGAGGAGGGCTATTACGAAGCGCTCGTGGCCAACGACATTGAGGTGCTCTGCTATCCGCACATTGAGTCTATTGAAAAATGGTTAAGTACGAATGCGGCAAATTTCGACATCTGCGTCGTGGCTCGCGGTCCGGTGGTTTGGCCTTACCCCAGTATAATACGGCGAGCTGCTCCGAGAACGAAACTGATATTCAACACAGTTGATCTACATTATCTACGGGAACTACGTCAAGCTGAATTGACTGGTGATGAGGAAGCGCGTACCGCCGCTCTGCTTGTTCGCGACCATGAATTAGACCTCATTCGCCAGTGCGATCTGACCATACTGTTAAGTAGTGAAGAGTTATACGTGGTACGTGCTGAGGTCCCCGAGGCCCCTTTGACTGTTTTACCCATCGTATTTGAAAACATTCCAGGAGCAACTAAGGCTTTTGAGGATCGGCGCGACATTCTCTTTATTGGCAGTTTTCCGCATTTGCCGAATATTGATGCGGTCATTTATTTTGCGCAATCGATTTTCCCATTAATTCAGAAGCGCTTGCCCGGAACGCGATTCAAGGTAGTTGGCGCAAACCCACCAGAACACATTCAACGTCTAGCCGAGAATCCTGATATTGAGGTTCTAGGCTTCGTGAAAGACCTCCAGCCATTGTTCGAGGGAATCAGACTTTCGGTAGCACCTCTACGTTATGGAGCAGGTATTAAAGGCAAAATCGGTTCGAGTCTTTGTTATGGCGTCCCCTGCATAGCAACAACTATCGCTGTCGAGGGCATGGGCCTCGTCGATGGTCGAAATGTACTCACCGGAGACACTCCGGAAGCGTTTGCGGACGCGGTATGCCGTGCCTACACAGACAAGACTTTATGGCACCATATCAGTTCCAATGGATGTCGGTTCGCACTCGAGAACTACTCTTATGATGTAATTCGGGAGCGAGTACGGGGGTTAATTTGGTCTGTACGACAAGGCTGGCGTGCTATCGAATCTGCTATTGGGATCGATAGTTGGAGTATCTGGCAAAGACATCAAGAGCGCATGAAAACAGAGTATTCAGCACGCATGCTTCGCGAGCAGGCCTTACTTCCCATGGGTAGCAACGAAGGCTTCCTTACCCCCGGTTTCTGTTGCGTCTGTGATCGAGAAACGGAGTTTTTCACTAGTTTCATGTACTCCACAAGTTCAACACCTGATGGAAGAACAATGCCAAATTGGCGCGAACACATGCAGTGCAAGCATTGTGCGCTAGTGAATCGAATGAGGGCTGCTCTCAATGCGCTGCATACGCTCGCCCCTCCTAGTGCCGAAAGCCGTATTTATTTAACTGAACAGATCACCCCTATGTATCGCTGGCTCCAGGCAAGATACCCGAATATGCAAGGTAGTGAATACCTCGGTAGCAAGCATGAGCCCGGCGCAATACTAGATGGCATTCGTCATGAAGACGTGATGAGATTGAGCTTTCCTAATGCAAGCTTTGATCGCGTACTTTCTTTTGATGTTCTTGAACATTTGCCAGACCCAAAAAATGCTCTACGCGAGATATACCGTGTATTGGATAAAGATGGTGTTTTCCTATTCACAGTACCTTTTTCCAGCGATAGCCCTACCGATATCATACGCGCCACGCTTAATGAGGACGGCTCAATTGAGCATCACTTACCTGCCGAATATCACGACAACCCAATCGACCCGGAAGGTGGAGCTCTGTGCTTCCGCTATTTCGGTTGGGAATTGCTTGATGAGCTGAGAAAAATCGGATTCAACCACGCCCGCATACTGGCTTACTGGTCTGAATATCAAGGCTATCTATGGCGAGAGCAGTATCTTTTTATTGCACACAAACCATTTATAGAAAATACTCTAGATTAATCTAGGTGGTGTTATATGAAGATTGTGGTCGTTGGTGCTTCAGGCTACATTGGTAAGCCGCTTTACATTTTAGCAAAAGAAAAATTTGATGCGTACGGCACCTCACGGGCTGGGGTGCAAGGACTGATTCCGCTCAGTCTTGACGTGCCAGACGAATTTAACTATGACTTAATCCACTATTCTGATGTAGTGCTTGTGGCAGCCGCTATTTCCGCACCCGATGTTTGTTCACGTGAACATGACCGAGCATGGGCGGTAAATGTTACGGGGACGTCGTCATTTATATACAAAGTCATTTCCAAAGGTGCGAAAGTCATCTTTTTCTCGAGTGATGCGGTTTATGGCGAAAGAGTAGATGAGTTTGATGAAACTGCGATTTGCAATCCTTCAGGGGATTATGCAGTTATGAAACATGAGGTAGAGAATAGATTTATTGGAAACCCTGGCTTTAAGTCGATCAGACTTTCCTATGTATTTTCAACAGAAGACAAATTCACCAAATATCTTCACGGATGTGCTAGGAGCGGCGAAGAAGCAGGAATATTTCACCCTTTCTATAGAGCCGTCGTACACCGTGATGATGTTGTGCAGGGCGCAATTGCCTTAGCACAGCGATGGGGCGAATTTCCACAAAGCGTGATTAACTTTGGCGGCCCTGATGTAATTGCGCGCATCCAGTTCGCGCAATTGCTAAAGGATAGGCTACTACCTGCACTACGCTTTAAGCAGATTGAACCAGAATCAGATTTTTTTGCTAATAGGCCACGTGTAATTCAAATGAAATCACCATTGCTGGCCTCACTTTTGGGGCACGCTGCCCATTCGCTGCACGAGGCGGCTCAACTAGAATCTGGAATTTGATCAATAAGAGAAGTAACAAGATGAGTAAACGGGCTTTTATTACTGGAATTACAGGCATGGTGGGGTCCCACCTTGCCGATTTTCTTTTAGAACATACAGATTGGGAGGTATACGGTCTATGCCGTTGGCGTAGTCCCCTGGATAACCTTTCTCACCTATTGCCGCGGATCAACGCAAATGAGCGGCTACATTTACTTTACGGGGATCTCCGTGATTATCTGTCAATTCACGAAGCGGTGAGAAAAGCACAACCAGATTTTGTATTCCATCTCGCCGCACAGAGTTATCCTAAAACAAGTTTTGATTCGCCTTTGGATACGTTGGAAACAAATGTGCAGGGTACGGCCCATGTACTAGAGGCGTTGAGAAAAAACGATATTCAAGCTGTTACGCACGTTTGCGCTTCCTCCGAAGTATTCGGACGGGTTCCTAAAGAAAAACTGCCGATTGATGAAGAATGCACCTTTCATCCGGCATCACCTTATGCAATTTCCAAGGTTGGTACCGATCTGATTGGCCGCTACTACGCGGAGGCCTACAACATGACTGTGATGACTACCCGCATGTTCACCCATACTGGCCCACGCAGGGGTGATGTGTTTGCTGAATCTACTTTCGCTAAACAAATTGCGATGATCGAGGCAGGACAAATTCCGCCCGTCGTTAAAACCGGCAATCTGAACTCGCTACGTACATTTGCCGATGTGCGTGATGCCGTACGGGCCTATCACATGCTAGTCACAATTAATCCGATATCCGGGGCCTATTACAATATTGGTGGTACTTATACCTGCACGATTGCCGATATGTTGAAAACACTGCTTTCGATGTCTACAGTCAACGACATCCGTGTCGAAACAGACCCCGAACGTTTGCGTCCTATAGATGCCGACTTACAAGTGCCCAATACCAACAAATTCAAGGCTGTAACGGGTTGGGAGCCTGAGATTCCGTTCGAACAGACTATGCATGATCTTTTGCAGTATTGGCGCGACCGTATCCAGGCCGGGCATGGTTTTCTGACACGGTAAGTATATCGGTATGCTTGTTCGCGCCCGCGCTCCCCTACGCCTCGGTCTCGCCGGTGGCGGCACTGATGTAGCTCCCTATTGTGATGTCCATGGCGGCTACGTTTTGAATGCCACCATAGACCGCTATGCCTATGCCGTAATCAAAACGTTAGACGAGCCCAATATTCGGTTTGTGGCAACTGATCAGCAAATGGAAATAGTTAAAACCAAAAGCGATTCCTTGGAGCTTAATGGCAAACTCGACCTGCATAAGGCTGTTTATCGCGAAATGATTCAGCGGTACAACGGCGGCCAGCCGATTCCGCTGGAATTGAGCACATTTTGTGACGCTCCTGCTGGCTCTGGACTGGGTTCCTCATCCACCTTGGTGGTGGTGATGATTCGAGCATTTATCGAACTGCTTAACTTGCCTCTGGATGATTATGCCATTGCTCACCTGGCTTTCAAGATAGAACGAGTAGATTGCGGTTTACAAGGCGGTAAGCAGGATCAATATTCTGCCACCTTCGGCGGCTTCAATTTCATGGAGTTTTACGCAGATGAGCGGGCAGTAATCAACCCCTTGCGTATAAAAAACTGGATAATCTGCGAGCTGGAAGCCTCCTTGCTGTTGTTTTACACGGGCGTATCTCGCGAGTCGGCGAGAATCATTGCGGATCAAAGCAACAACGTAAAGACTGGGGCAGTGGATGCTATCGCGGCCATGCATGGAATCAAGCGTGAAGCTTTGGAAATGAAGGAGTGTCTACTCCGAGGAGATTTTGATGGAATTGTGGCATCCATGCGCCAGGGCTGGGATAACAAGAAGCGCTCCGCCCAAACCGTTTCCAATCCTCACATTGATGAAATCTATAACACCGCTATTAATGCAGGTGCGCTGGCTGGCAAGGTGTCTGGTGCGGGTGGAGGTGGTTTCATGATGTTCTTTGTAGCACCGGACAAGCGCATGGATGTGGTCAGAGCCTTGAGTCGCCTTGACGGCCAAGTAAACAATTGTCATTTTACCAAACATGGTACCCAGGCATGGAGGGTTTAATGAGAAACTATATTGTTGCGCAAATTACAGAAGCACAACGTGTCATGTCGAGCATATTAGCTGACGAGACTTTGCTTTTGACTGTGAAAACTGCTGCTGAGGCCTGCATTGGTTGCATAAAGCAAGGGGGTAAGATTTTACTGGCAGGAAACGGGGGTAGCGCTGCTGATGCGCAACATATTGCGGGTGAACTTGTCAGCCGCTTTGCTTTCGATCGCCCAGGCTTGCCGGCCATTGCGCTGACGACAGATACTTCTGTCCTTACTGCCATAGGCAATGACTATGGTTACGAAAAGCTCTTCGCACGTCAAATACAAGCACATGGTAATAAAGGTGATGTATTTATTGGTTATTCCACTTCTGGCAAATCACCAAATATTATACTTGCTCTTGAAGAGGCGCGATCTCGCGGCTTGGTGTGCGTCGGGCTAGTGGGCAATCGTGGCGGAATCGTACGGGAACTGTGCGATTACGTATTGGAAGTTCCTTCGAGCGATACGCCTAAAATTCAGGAAGGGCATCTCGTGCTGGGGCACATTTTATGTGGCTTAGTGGAAAATGCCATTTTCAAGACAAATAACTAGTGGAAGCAATCGTATTAGCAGGGGGTTTGGGCAGCCGCTTGCAGCAGGTGGTGCCTGACTTACCTAAGCCCATGGCATCCGTAGCGCAACGTCCTTTTCTGGAAATCTTGCTCATGTCTCTGAGCCGCAAGGGTTTCCGTCGGGTCGTACTATCGCTTGGCTATATGGCTGAGAAAATCGTCACATATTTTGGCGATCGGTTTGCGGGCATGGAACTGGTGTATGAGATTGAAGACAGACCCCTGGGTACGGGGGGGGCGGTTCGTCAGGCATTGGTACGGTGCCTAACTAATCATGTGTTTGTGTTCAACGGAGATACATTTCTTGATCTTGAGGTAGCGGATGTGGAAGATCATTGGCAAAAGCATCACGTACCCATCATTGTGGCGCGTAGCGTACCTAACACTGCACGATATGGACACCTGGAAGTGGCTAATGGGCGGGTCTTGGGTCTGGTAGAGAAAGGTGTAGCGGGGTCAGGACTTATAAATGCGGGTTGCTATGTGCTTCCCATCAACATTCTTGACAGTTTCGCGCTGGGGCGGCCATTTTCCTTGGAGGCCGATTTTCTGGTTAAGGTAGTATGCGAACAACAGTTTGATTTGTTCGTGTCCCATGGATACTTTATCGATATCGGCATACCAGAAGACTATGAGCGGGCTCAGATCGAGTTAGCGAGAATTAGCCATTGAGTCGCCCCGCGCTGTTTCTCGATCGGGATGGCGTTATCAACATTGATTTTGCATACGTCTATAAACCAGAACAGTTTGAATTTATTGAAGGCGTTTTTGAACTTTGTCAGTGGGCCAGCCAATGTGGTTATCTAATCTTCGTAATAACTAACCAAGCGGGCATTGGACGCGGTTATTACACCGAACAAGACTTTCTGAAGTTGACCGACTGGATGTGTGGAATCTTTAAAACTCAGGGTTCCATTATCACCAAAGTCTATTTTTGCCCGTCTCATCCTGAATATGGTATCGGGGAATATAAGGTAGATTCATTTTTTCGCAAGCCTGGGCCTGGAATGATCTTGCAAGCTGCGGAAGAGTTTTGCGTTGATCTCGCAAGATCAGTGTTAGTAGGCGATAAAGAGAAAGATATTCAAGCAGGTATTGCTGCTGGAGTGGGTTGCAATCTTCTGTACCATCCCGATGTAAATGCGCGAATTGAAACATCAGCCACCATTGCCATAAGTGACCTTTCCGCTGCGCAAAATTATCTCGCTAAAATTGATTAATGAACATGCGATTTCAAATAGTAATGTAACCCCTCTTGGAGCCTGCATCCAGGAAGAGTAACTAGCCGTATCGTTATATTACCTTGTTACGGATAGCTTGTGAAACCAATGGCTACTGGTAAATATGTAAACTTCGGAAGACTGGTGGCATTCACGCGATCCATTTGGTTCAACAAACTGTTGCGTCAAGTATATAAGAGTCTGCCATTGCCATGGCATGTCAAACAACGGCTCAAGGAAATTTATCTGCGCCGACCTGGCGCTTGGAAAATCCGCCATAAAGACACCTTCCAGCTTGCCGCGAATCGAGAAGCGCTACCTCAGGTAGCGGCAAGTGCCAAGCAATTTGATCCCGCTGATCCCTGGGTACTAGTGGTCGATTCATTGCCAACTGATTCCGACCAGGACTCGGGCTCCGTGCGCATGTTGACCATTCTTCGCGTGTTAAGAGAGATGGGGCTCCGTATCACTTTCATCTCCGATTCCGAAAATTACTTGCCCCATTATCAAGAAGACTTGGAGAAAGACGATATCGACGTTCTGTATGGGTTCGACGCAGCTCGCTCTCATCTGGCGGCAACGGGTGGCAAGTATCATTTTGTGCTGCTATCCCGGCCCGAGTTCGCTTTTCGATACCTGTCCTATATACGTGCGTATGCGCTTTATTCTCAAGTCATATATGATACTGCTGACCTTCATTGGGTAAGATTTGAGCGTGAAATGCGGGTTTCGGGCGACAACACCTTGCTCGATGTCATCATACAATTTCGGCGCATCGAACTCTACAATACTGCCTGCGCGGACTTGGTTCTTGCCATCACCGATGAGGAAAAGAATCGCCTGCTCATAGAGCAACCCGATGCTAAGGTAACCGTCCTGCCGAACATACACGAGATTATTCCCCCAAAAACGCCTTTCGCACAACGTCGGGGGTTACTCTTTATTGGCGGCTTTTGGCACAAACCTAACGAAGATGCCGTTACATTCTTCGTCCAAAATATTCTCCCGCAAATCACGGAAAAGATCCCGGACCTCGTCTTTTATATAATCGGAAGCAATATACCTCCCTCGATCGAATCGCTACGCTCGACTAATGTTGAGCCGCTCGGAGCTGTGCCGGATATCACCCCCTACTTTGAATCTTGCCGCATATTTGTAGCGCCACTACGTTTTGGCACAGGCATGAAAGGCAAAGTGGGTCATAGCCTATCACACGGTCTGCCGACAGTAGCCACACGGATTGGAGCGGAGGGAATGGACCTTCGCCATGAAAAGCATCTTTTAATCGCCGATGATCCCGAGGATTTCGCCGATATGGTGATTCGACTTTATAATGATGAAGCGCTGTGGCGCAGGCTTTCTGCCGAATCGCTTATGCATTTAACGACCAATTACTCGCTTGCGGCAGCCCGAGAGCGGATGATCCGCATCTTTGCTAAAAGACAGGATGAAGCTAGCCGAGGTGGATGCCAGGAAGACAATACCGCGATTCCAGCTTGCTCAGCAAACGTATCGCTCTGACCCATAGTAGCCATAGGCGTTGTATGAGCAATGAATTACAGAAACAGACGGCGCCTCGAGTATTGGTAGTCGGAATATATCTTGTGGATAAAGAGAATCTTGCCTCTCGGATTACTCAGGAACTTGCTCTAAGCTGCGACTGGAATGTAGAGCAACGATGGGTTTCGCTAGGCAAGAGTCAGCCAGATTCGAATATGGCACCATTCACCGTGCAAGTTATCGATACGTTTTCACCGAAGTTTTTACTGTTGAATCAGCTACTCGAAAAAATTGATTTATACGACTTTGAGTATGTCATCGTGAGCGATGATGACATCCAGTTGCCGGGTGGTTTTTTGGATCGCTACCTCGCCATGGTCTCCCGCTATGACCTCGCCTTGGCGCAACCGGCACGCACGCATGATAGCTATATTGATCATTGCTTCGTGGAACAGCTTGATGGTATTGATGCCCGTCGGACCCATTTTGTTGAGATTGGCCCCCTATTCTCCTTGCATCGCAAGGCATTTGATTGTTTTTTGCCATTTGACGAGGTCAGTCCGATGGGTTGGGGTAATGATTTTGTATGGCCGGTCCTGGCGGAAAAACACGGCCTTAGAATGGGCATAGTCGATGCTGTACCGGTCGCACATAACTTTCGTAAACCTGTAGCGTATTACGACCATGGGGCTAGCGCGAAGCACATGAATAAGTACCTTGCCGAACGACCGCATCTGTCAAAAAAAGACGCCTTTTTTATATTGGAATCTTATGTCGGATAAGCTACTGTTCGCTTGGCATGGCTTGATCAATCAATGCTGAGCGTAGTAATTTGCACGTACAACCGGGCCGCGTTACTGGATAAGGTGCTAGGTAGCCTCTGCAAACAGACGCTGCCTGCGCATGATTTCGAGGTTGTAATAATAAATGATGGGTCTGTCGACAATACTGAGGTGGTGGCGACGTCTCATGCTGCAAAGCTCCCTCTTCGCTATGTTTATCAACGCAACGCCGGGTTAGCCAGCGCAAAAAATCATGGTCTGTTTGCCTGCCGGGGTGATGTGGTGCTTTTTCTGGACGATGATGACATTGCGACGGAAGCCTTGTTGGAAGAACACGTCAAAACACACGCTGAATTTCCTGCTGAGCACTTCGCGGTACTCGGATATACCGCGCTTAGCCCGGACATCAGCGAGGACCCCCTCATGCATTTCGTTACGGAGGTCGGCTGCTTCTTATTCTCTTATCCATCGCTAAAGCATGGTGATGCTCTGGATTACACTTATTTCTGGGGCGGGCGTTCTTCTTGTAAACGCTCCCTGTTACTGGACTTCGGCGTATTCAACCCGGTTTTCCGATTCGGCGCTGAGGATATTGAATTGGGTTACCGGCTTTCCAGGCTAGGATTGCAGGTTATTTACAATAAAAACGCCGTATCCTACACAATAAGGAAAATTGATTTCGATGCTTTCTGTCATCGTCTTGAGCGCCAAGGGGCTTCAAGTTATGTCTGTAGTCGACTCCATCCTGCACCTGAAATTCAACAGTGGGCTGGAACGGCTGACTCGGAGCAAAGCTGGACGATGATCGGTGGCCACTTTGAAGCCATCATTAGATCAGCCCGCCATCTTGACTCAATGGCCAATCTAAAGCTGGCCACCGGCTTGGGTTTGGATGAAGAAACACGCGGCCTGCTCTACCGTGCGTACTGGGCAGCATTCAAGGCATGCAAAGTAAAAGGAATCGTGGAAAAGAAAGAAAGTCTTAACAAGATGGAGGCATTTATTGGGCAAGAGAAGACGGCTGGCTCAGTTCAGGGCTGATTGTCGTCAAATCGCGGCAATCTTGTAATTCCAAGAAGATAAAAAATGACCTACAAAATTCTTTGCGCTGTAGGTACACGCCCCGAAGCCATCAAAATGGCCCCTGTTATTCTGGCGCTAAAAATAAATTCGGATATCGAATGTAGGGTTCTCGCAACCGCCCAGCACCGAAGCCTCCTTGATCAGGTCTTGCGCATTTTTGATATCAAACCCGACATCGACCTTGATATCATGCGCCCTAATCAGGCATTGACCACTCTCACTGCACGCCTGTTGCTCAATCTCGACGATGTGCTTCTAGCCGAGAAGCCTGATGCTGTGCTTGCCCAAGGCGATACAACCACGGTGATGACCGCTGCTCTTGCCTGTTTTTATCACAAGATACCGTTTGGACACGTTGAAGCGGGCTTGCGTACCGGTAACATGGCGGATCCATTTCCTGAGGAGATGAATCGAGTGGTGACGGGAAGATTGACGAAGTGGCATTTTGCACCTACGGAAAGTGCCAGGCAGAACCTGTTAAAAGAAAGTATCGCGGACGAAGATATATTCGTAACCGGCAACACAGTGATCGATGCACTGCTAAGTGTTGCTGAACGTGACGCTTCCCTTCCCTTCGTGCTTGATCCCGCTCGCCGCCTGATCCTCGTGACGGCACATCGCCGTGAAAACTTTGGCGAACCTTTCAGGGAAATTTGCCGCGCTATTCTGGCACTGGTGGAGCGCAATGAGGATGTGCAGGTGTTGTTCCCGGTGCACCCCAACCCAAATGTATATAATATAGTTTCTGAGGTTTTAGGTAATCATCCAAGGATTAATCTTTGCGAACCACTAGACTATATCTCGTTCGTCGCAGCTATGAAACATGCCTATCTGATTCTGAGCGATTCCGGGGGGATACAGGAAGAAGCCCCTGCTTTGGGTAAGCCTGTATTGGTCCTGCGCCGCGAGACGGAACGGCCTGAAGCTGTCCAGGAGGGCGTAGTGCGGCTGGTGGGTTCGGATTTCGAAGAAATCACGGGCATAACGCAACATTTGCTGGACGACGAGATGGCTTATAAAAAAATGGCTCGTGGCGTCTCGCCTTATGGGGATGGCAAGGCAGCCGGCCGTATCGCAGCGGTGTTGCGTGACCATTTCGCGACATGCGGCTGATTTATCTTTCCCCCGTCCCGTGGAGTAGTTTTTCCCAACGACCGCATGAGCTCGTCCGATATTTTCATTCGCTCACTGGAAGCGAGGTTTTGTGGATCGATCCATACCCAGGCCGATTCCCGACCTTGTCCGATGTGCTGGTTCGGCGCCCAAAATGCGGCGATATGGCGCGTGGCATTCCGACCTGGCTGACCGTCGTAAAACCAAAAGCATTACCGATAGAGCCGTTGCCGTTTTCAGAAGTGGTTAATTGCCTGCTCTGGGGAGATGTTGAATTGGCGGTTGACCGATTCGCGGACAGCTCGACCGTACTCGGTATCGGCAAACCCACGGCGCTGGCATTGCGATTGCTCTCAAAGGGAGGCTTCATCTCGTCTTTTTATGATGCGATGGACGATTATTCGGCTTTCTATAAAGGTTGGTCACGGCATGCAATGGCAAAGCGGGAGCGCAAGATGGCAGGCCTGGTATCCAGGGTACTGACATCATCCTCCGCATTGCGGGATCGACTGGGGCATCTGGCACGGGATGTCCGCCTCGTTCTGAATGCTTGTGCGGCGGAAAGAATGCCTGAAATACCAGAAGCGCGACCGTTGAATGAGGTGCAGCCATTGGTAATTGGCTACCTCGGCACTATTGGGCACTGGTTCGACTGGGAGCTTGTTGTCGCCCTGGCGAACTCGCACCCCGACACAACGTTGCGGCTCATCGGCCCCATGTATGTGAAACCGCCAATACCGCTGCCCAATAACGTTCGTCCGGAACCGGCGCTTCCCCATCCAGAGGCGCTGCGGGCAATATGTCAGTTCGACGTTGGCTTGATCCCGTTCAAGAAAGACACGCTCACTGCTTCGGTTGATCCAATCAAATACTACGAATACCGGGCCCTGGGGCTACCCGTGTTGAGCTCAGCTTTTGGAGAAATGACCTCCAGAGGTGAAGGTCAAGGCGTGTATCTTATTGACCGCGATTCAAATATGACTGATATCGTCAACCAGGCGCTGGCCCATCGCACGAGCCTGGATAATACCGCGCAGTTCAGAAAGGAAAATTCATGGGAGAGTCGGTTTAATCAAGCAGGTGTCTTTGCCTTTTGACACGGCTGAGCTATTCTGGCTTCTCTCCGAGTTCGTTAGGCCGAGTGGCGATAATAGATAAGATATGGCCGCCGAGTGAGTAAGCGTTGCAGAAGGTTGAGGCATTCGGGCGCTATATCTGTCAGTTTCAAAAGTCAGGTGTAACAATATCAGTCGAGCCCAATACCAACTCAATGCTGTCGCGGCAGAACGAACACGTCACGTAGGCCTTGGGCCCGAGGCCGGAAGCCCGATTTTTTTCATCGAACGTACCTCCTACAGCGAGGGGCAACGGCCGGTTGATTACGAAAAGCTTTACTACCGTGGCGAACTGATCAGGTTTGCTACTCGACTGTCCCGGCGTCCGCGCACGCGGACGTAACCCGGAAGTCGCTCCAATGGAAACATCAACTATTCTTTGGCTATTCGTGGCCGCCTTC
This sequence comes from Nitrosospira sp. Nsp18, assembly GCF_900103145.1. Classification (NCBI taxonomy): domain Bacteria; kingdom Pseudomonadati; phylum Pseudomonadota; class Betaproteobacteria; order Nitrosomonadales; family Nitrosomonadaceae; genus Nitrosospira; species Nitrosospira sp. Nsp18. The sequence continues at coordinate 51,311 of NZ_FMWY01000017.1, forward strand.
GGCGCGAGCGCGCTTGGCGGCGTGCTCGGCATGGCAAGCGGTATCTTCATCGTGCCGATTCTCACGCTGCTATTTGGCGTGGACATTCAGGTGGCAATCGGTGCGAGCATCATATCGGTTATCGCCTGTTCTTGCGGTAGCGCAGCGCCATTCTTGAAAGGGCGACTAACCAATATCCGCCTCGCTATCGTTCTGGAGACGGGCACCACGCTCGGAGCGCTGACTGGGGTGTTCCTGATCGGCATCGTCTCGACTTCCTTTCTCTATGGCCTGTTTGCCTTCATTTTGGCCGTCTCTGCAAAGCAGATGCTTACGCGACGCCATGAAGTGATCGATGCAAGCGCACCCGATGCCAGAAGCTGGGCCACCGTGCTGCGCCTGCATTCGAGCTTTCCCGATCATGTGCTAGGTCGGGACGTGCCTTATCAGGTAAGCCGCGTGCCGCTCGGCCTATCCCTGATGTACGGCGCAGGCCTGATTTCGGCACTGCTCGGCATCGGTTCCGGCGTACTCAAAATCCCCGCGATGGACACCGCCCTGCGACTACCCATCAAGGTTTCGTCCGCCACGTCCAATTTCATGATCGGCGTGACGGCTGCCGCGAGCGCCGGCGCTTATTTCGTACGGGGAGACATCGACATCGATATTGCTGGCCCGGTCGCACTGGGATCAGTGGTTGGGGCGCTCCTCGGAGCGCGCCTCCTGATGGGGCTTGCCGCCGACAAGCTGCGCCTCTTCTTTGTCATTGTCCTTGCGCTGCTCGCTGTCCAAATGTTCCTGGGCGCTTTGGGGGTGCATACTCCCCGCAGTCTGGCATGAAGCCTATGACTGACGATTACGAGCGCCATGAACAGTTCATTGCCGCGTTGCTCTGGTACGGCACGTGGCTCGCCTCGGCCGTGATTGCTGCCGGGATGGCCTTGAGTGCTCTACAGCAACTCGAGGGTTTGCCTGGCTTCGGCCTCAGCGGCTACGACCTGGTAAAAGCCGGTGTGGCGCTGTTCATTCTTTTGCCGGTTGCGCGCGTGACGCTGATGCTGGCCATCTTCCTGCGGGAGCGTGACTACGCCTATATGGTGATTTCTGCACTCGTCCTGGCGATCATCGGTGCCGGAATTCTGATCGGTCTTTGAAGTATCCAGGCAAAGAAATATCGCGACCAAGCAAGATCCGCTTCGTGTCGTTTCCGGATGAGGCCGCACCCGTAGAGCGAGGCATGTATCTACAATGTTGACACATTCCGGTTTTATCGCTATCGTGTCAGCATTGGCTCAACATAGGAGACTACCATGCGCGTAATCGTTAAAAAGTGGGGCAATAGCGCATCGGTTCGCATCCCCGCCGGTATCATGGAAGCTGTCCGCTTAAACTTGGAAGATCCGGTTGATATTCGTGAAGAAGATGGTCGCATCGTCATCGAACCGATTCACAAAAATAAATATGACCTTACTCAGATGCTTGCCGAAATAACACCGGAAAATCTGCATGCCGAGGTTGATTTCGGTACACCGGTCGGCAAAGAGCTTTTGTAATGATTCATCGCTATGTACCTGAGGCTGGCGATATTGTTTGGTTGCACTTCACCCCCCAAGCCGGGCATGAGCAAGCTGGGCACCGTCCGGCACTAGTGGTTAGCCCTTCGTCCTACAATGGTAAAACCGGCCTTATGTTGTGCTGCCCGATGACCACTCGGGTTAAAGGCTATCCTTTCGAGGTTTTTATTTCAGACGATCGTCCCTGTGCTGTGCTGGCCGATCAAATCAAAAGTCTCGATTGGGTTGCGCGTAAGGCAAGCCACAAAGGAAAAGTCTCACCCGGCGAATTAGCTCAGGTCCTGGCAAAAATTGCTGCCCTCATCGATAAACAATAATTCTCATCACAGCAGGAAATTGACGCGTGCAATAAGCGCCGCTTCCTCGCAAACAAGATTGGCAGGGTAGGTGGAAAATAGATGGTTGCTGAGGTAAATACGCCTACGGATCACCTCCCGGTCTCGGTCATTGTCGTAAATTACAATGCGGGGCAAATCCTGGCAGAGTGCATACATTCGGCATTGCCTCAGGTAAGCGAAGTGCTGGTGGTGGATAATGCCTCTTCAGATTTCAGCCTTGAACTTTGCATGCAACGTTTTCGTGAAGAACCCAAACTCAGGATCATTCGCAACGCTTCGAACCTCGGATTCGCTGCGGCCTGTAACATAGGCGCTGCACAGGCTATCGGGCCTTATTTGTTATTCCTGAATCCTGATTGCGTTTTGAGCGACGATTCATTGCCGCGCATGGTTCAGGTATTGGAAGCGAACCCTTCCGCAGGAATGATCGGCGGACTATTAATCAACCAGGATGGCACTGAGCAGGCTGGCGGGCGCCGTGCGATTCCTACGCCCTGGCGTTCGTTTGTTCGTGCCTTTGGCTTGTACCACTTTGAACGCTACTGGCCCCGGCTGTTTTTTGATTTTCATCTGCACAAGCAAGCATTGCCGACTGGACCGCTTGAAGTGGAGGCTGTTTCGGGCGCCCTCATGCTTGTTCACCAGAAGGCAATCGAAGATGTTGGCCCATGGGATGAAAGTTATTTTCTCCACTGTGAAGATCTGGATTGGTGCATGCGCTTCCAGAAAAAAGGCTGGCAGATTCTTTTCGTACCGGACGCCCCGGTTGTGCACTATAAGGGGACCTGCAGCCGCTCCCGCCCTATATTTGTGGAGTGGCACAAGCACAAGGGGATGATGCGGTTTTATCGCAAGTTTTTCCGGCATGAGTACCTAGGTGTCGTGATGTGGCTGGTGGCGCTCGGCGTATGGCTGCGCTTTGGGACAATAGCGACAATTTATAGCGTTCGACGCGCTGGACGGCTACTGGGTCTGGGACGAGAATAGTGTTACGCCGGATTTCCGGATGGGAGCGCATCAAAAGTTTAATGGTCTTAGCCCGATGCTTATCAAGACAATGCCTGGCCTTGCTTCTCCACATAAAATTATTGTCACGGGCGCAACCAGCATAATTGGGTACTTCCTGCTATCCAGGCTAGTGGCTGCCGGCCATGAAGTTCACGCAATCAGCCGCGATGGCGGAAAATACGTGGGAACAACGAGTAATCAGCTGATTTGGCACGAGGCAGATATAAGTCGTGCAGGGCAATTTCCGCTGATTCACGCGGAGGCACTCATTCACCTCGCCCCTCTCTGGTTATTGCCCCCGCTACTGCCGGTTTTAGCCTTGCAGCGAATTAAACGGGTGATTGGCTTTGGTTCAACCAGCCTGTTCAGCAAGGCGGACTCTGCTGATGCGGGGGAGCGCCAAATCGCATGTCGCCTGGCTGAAGCGGAAGAGGCTATCAGGCGTCTTTGCGACGCCTCAGAAACAAACTGGACGGTGTTGCGTCCAACGCTGGTCTATGATTGCGCTCGGGATAAAAATATAACGCGTATCGCGGGTTTTATTCGGCGTTATGGTTTTTTTCCCCTGCTGGGAAAGGCGGCGGGGCTACGCCAGCCCGTTCATGCTGATGATCTTGCGGAGAGTTGCCTTATGGCGCTTGAGCTGCCCGCCACGTTTAACAAGGCATATAACGTGAGTGGTGGCGAGACGTTAAGTTACCGCCAGATGGTCGAGAAGATATTCACCTCGCTTGGAAAACCTGCCCGTTTTTTAACCGTGCCTCCATGGATGTTCCGTGGCGCGATAAATGTCATGGCGGTGATATCGGATAAGCAGGGCACAACGCTGGAAATGGCAACACGGATGAATGTCGATTTGTGTTTTGACCACACAGAGGCAACACTGGATTTTGGTTTTACGCCAAGGCCGTTTACGCCTCATTGGAACGATGGGTGAAAATGAGCGATGCATGCTTCCCATATAGGCACGCTCGCCCATCCTGTCAAACAGCGGCGATGTCGAGCATGGCTAATAGAAATCGAAGCGTGGACACCGCTACCCAGGAATAATGATGGAAAATCCCAGCAAAATAACCGTCGCCATACACGCGATCGAGAACGAGATCGAGATAAAGGCAATTCGGGCACAGGGTTCGGGCGGGCAAAATGTGAACAAGGTCTCCAGCGCGATCCACTTGCGCTTCCACATTGGCGCTTCATCGCTGCCCGAAATTTACAAAGAGCGTTTATTGAAACTGAACGACCAGCGAATCACACGAGAGGGCGTGGTCGTTATCAAAGCGCAGCAATATCGCAGCCAGGAAAAAAACCGCGAAGAAGCGCTGCGACGTTTATACGAACTCATCGGGCGCGTAACCGAATTACATCCGAATCGCAAACCTACCCAACCGACGCGCAGTTCGCAGAAAAAACGGCTTGACAGTAAAACCCAGCGAGGCCAGATCAAGATCATGAGGAAAAAATTCTTGAGTGAGCAGGTGTCGTAACGAGGAGAAGGACTTCGATCCGCTTTCGTGTAAGTCATGCGCCAGGTTCAACCGCTGGCTTTACCACGTGGTGCCGGGATTATTTCTAATGAATAGGTGCTAGATGAGATTCATTTTTGTCGGGCTCAGGCAATTCAACGGGTGGATTCGCCGGACGTGCAATAAGGCTCTCAGTTTGCTGCAAGCTCTTTTCCGTGGCGGGGGCGCTTTTCGCGTTGTGAAAGACTACAGAAAAGGTGGTTCCGACATTCTGCTCGCTGGAAACCCTGATGTTTAGTTTATTGTTCTCAGCCACGGTTTTTACTATTGATAAACCTATTCCGCTTGATGTTCGGTTGTGCAACGCCGCCCTCGGGGTATAAAAATACTCGTCGAAGATATGCGGAAGGTCTTTATCGCCGATGCCAATCCCATAGTCGATAATAGTTACTGTCGCGGATAGGCTGTGCTTATCGAAAGAAGACCCGATCTCCACCGAACGTCCATCATATGAATAGACAATTGCATTTGAAATAATATTCTCGAAGAGTATTTCAAGCTGATTGGGGACACATTCCACCACAAAATCTTCGATCGACGGGTTGATAGCGATATGATGCGAATTGGCAATAGGTTGTAATTTGTCTATACATTTCTGGAGGACACCAGCAATATTCGCCCACGTCAAATTAGCGGGATCGCGGGCTGCAGCTTTTAACCGTTCAAGCTTGAGCACATCCAGAATCAGACCTGCCATGCCGGCGGCTCGATCATCGACCTTCATAATGACATTCATTATTTCCGGCGAGGCCTCTCCACAATAATTTCCTTTGATCAGACTGATCTTGCTGCGAATCGCATCAAGCGGCGCTTTAAGCTGATGTGTCATCAGGACGGCATACCGGTCTTTCTCCGCTTGCGCCCGGCTGATCTGCTCGTAGGCATCCATAAGGTGTCGCTCGTGGACGCGCACGACGATCGAAAGCCGTGAAACGACATACCAGACAATGACAAAGAGCACATCCAGCGTAAACATCCATAAAAACGTATTGATTTTAAGCGAGCTGATGCCAGATGCACCCGGGTCTATCAATACCGACTGAGGCGCCAGAAAAAGAAGCGGATTTTCAAACAACAAAACAATGGAATACATCGCGCAAACCAGAACCGTGACAATCAGACTCTCCACCGTCGAGAAAAAGATGCACGATAAGGCGATATGCAGCACATAAAAGAAGGGAGCTGGAGTCGCAATACTGCCAACGTAATGCACGACGACCGACAGGCAAAGGAGGTCGACGATGATTTGAGCCCAGATGTTTATGGAGGGGGAGTTATATTTTGTCCGCTTGCGAAAATCCAGGGCATAGATGCAGATGATATTTGCGATAAATAACAGGGCTGTTATGACAACAGGCCATCCCTGCTGGTGAGTGATGCCGATTTCGGTAAGCGTATCTGAAGCAACGAGCGCAAATATTTGAAAAATGAGGAGAACAGCGATGACCCCCCATCGAAAAATGATAAACCACCGCGCGTTGCCAATCAGTACTTCGTCGCTCAGCTTCGAGCCCGTTAACCCGGCACGCGGGAAAGCGAAGGCGGTTTTGGATGCAGCCCAGGAAAATTCGGCAATCGCCATGTTAAATTCTGCAGGAAGAATCTGCTAGAAATTCGAAATTACGCAGGCGCATCCAGCCGATGGCGAACAATCGATAAAAAGCTGATCGGGTCGACGGGTTTTTCCACGATTAAAATCCATTCGTCGGATATGCCGGTGAAATAAGGACGGATTTCCTCGCCGAGAGAGGTCATGAATATCATGTGTAGTTGGGGAAAATGCTTTCGGAGCTCCACATAAGCTTCCAGCCCCGAATCCATCGATTCAACCATTACATCAAGGATCGCCAGATCAGGAGGATTTGCAGGATTCTTTAATAGCGATACTATAAAATCGCGCATCGTCTCGTAGCTATCGACTGTATATCCATTTGCATCAAGAATACGTTTGACAGTATCGCGAATATCCGGATCGTCATCGACATGCGCGATTCGCTGGGTAGCACCGCTTTCTTTTGCTAATACCGAACCAGGCAGTTGGCCGCGCAGCTTATCGTTTTCCAGACGTTCAGTGGGTGCATGCATTTGGGTTTCCTCCGGTTTCTGTTTAAATTGCAGATGCGTTTACGGGTACCGTTCCCGCAAACAGCATAATATAGTCTAAGTGAAGAGGGTGTCACGCAAGTGTAAAAGTTTTGTGAAGGCTGCGATCTGCGCCATCGGAAAGATGAGATGTAAATATTATGCTGCATCGCGCCCGTTTTATTCTGGAACTCCAGTGATCAGTGCCACGGAGCGGATTCAGATTAAAACTCGCTTCAGCCATTTCCCCATATCGGCTATCTCTTCTTTGCAAACGGAGTGCGCCATCCGATACTCATGCCATTCCACTGCATAGCCTAGTTCGGTCAGTTGCCGTTTTGACGCGACCGCCATTGTCATCGGTATGACATTATCGCTTTCGCCATGCGCCATGAAAACCGACGCTGGGAAATTAGCCCGGTGCGCTTCCGCTGGGAGGGTTTGCGGCAGAGGGAGATGGCATGATAAAGCCATAACACCGGCGAGTTTTTCCGGATAGCGCAAGCCGGTGTGCAGCGCTAGCGCTCCGCCTTGAGAAAAACCGGCCAGAACAATATTCTCCGACTTTATTCCCCGCTGGTTTTCGTGCGCGAGCAGCGCCTCGATTGCCCGTTGCGATTCGTACAAGCTTTCCATATTTTCGTGAAGGCCTGCATTGGTATCGATCAGGTCGTAGTCGTACCACGCGCGCATCACCATGCCTCGGTTAATGCTCACCGGGCGCTTCGGTGCGTGTGGAAACACGAAACGAACGTGCATCGCCGAAGGCAGCGCGAGCTCATCCACGATCGGGACAAAATCATTGCCATCCGCACCGAGACCGTGCATCCATATAATAGTATGAGTTGGGCGGGTCCCAGTTTCCAGTTCAATAGCGGGAAGCAGATCGGTAGGGATTGCGGTCACCAGGCGAGAAAAAAATTTGACAAAATTTGACTAATTGACTTGTTGACTTAACGCGAGGGTAGGACTAGATTCGCACTTTCGATTTTCAAGACAAAATTTCAAGACGAAACCCCTATAGCAGGAGAAAATATGAAACGCAGGGATTTTATCAAATTAGCGGGAGTAAGCGCCGCATTATTTCCTGTTGCCCCATCCGTGTTTGCTCAACAGGTTATCCCGTCACGGCGGCATACTTATCGCCTGACCTATAAGTTCGATCTTCCCGCCGACGGAAAAAAAGCCCGGTTATGGGTACCATTACCCGACACCGACGATACACCACACCAGTTTTCTCAGGGCAGCGTCTGGAGCGGTAATCCGACGGTTGCCAAGTTCGATACCGTTCCCGGAACATCTTCACCCATGTTTTACGCGGAGTGGCGGGGCGCCGGTCCACGCACCGTCTCGGTGAGCAGCGTCGTGAAGACCGTTGACCGCTCTGTCGACCTGAAGCAGTATTCCGAGCGAGGCACGGCCCCCATCCCAGCGGATGTGAAACGTTTTCTGCTACCGACAAAGAACATACCGCTAGACGGTATTGTACGCAAAACCGCGCTGTCGATCATTAAAGACGCCAATGCCCAGACGCCGCTACAAAAAGCGCACGCCGTCTATAACTGGGTGGTAGACAATTCCTATCGCGACCCGGCAACGCGCGGCTGTGGCCGGGGTGATATCAAGCTCATGCTGGAAAGCGGCAATATGGGCGGAAAATGCGCCGACCTTAATGCTTTATTTGTAGGACTGGCTCGCGCAGCGGGCGTCCCCGCGCGAGATCATTATGGAATTCGCATAGATGAGTCAGCGACGCACAAAGCCCTGGGGCAATCCGACGATATCACCACCGCCCAGCATGTCCGGGCGGAATTTTATCTCGCCGGCCTGGGTTGGGTGCCAGTGGACCCCGCTGATGTGCGCGAACTGGCGCTTGAGGAAGCATTGCTGATCACCAATCCCCGAGTGGTTGAATTGCGCGATAAATTATTCGGTGCGTGGGAGATGAACTGGGTGTCATTTAATCACGGCAAGGATATCACGCTGGCAAAAGACAGTGTTTTTAAAGATCTGCCGTTTTTCATGTATCCCCAGGCCGAGATTGCCGGCCACGAACAGGATAGCCTTGATCCGGCCGGGTTTTCCTACAAAATTGTCTCATCGGAACTCGTGGGGACGGGCGTCAAGTTTTAGTGGAAAACTCTGAACACGCCCTGGTTTTGCAAGCAGGGCGCAGTTCGGCTGATACCTAGCGACGCATCCGCTCTCTATTCAAATTTGTTTCCAATCCGCGTGCTTTCCATAGCGTGCGGAAAGGTGCTATCCAGTTACGCGTCCCGTTCGTCATTCCTTGCTGGCTCTCTCGAACCTTCAGGAATAATTTTTTGCAGTTCTTGAAATAACATACGAAAACTTTTGGGTGGCTTGTTCGCAAGCCTTTCCTTTTCCGCGTTGCGCGTCAGCAAACGCAATTGCTGCAGGTCTGCGGAAGGATATTTTTGCCCAAGTTCGCCCAGCGCCAGCTCATCCGTCAGCAGCCGCTCGCGCCAGCGCTCCAGCAGATGCAGCCATGCCGTATGTTGCGAGCTCAGGCCGTTCCAGGCGTCAAGTTTTTCCTGTATTGGCGCTGCATCTACGTCACGCATCAGCTTGCCGATAAATTGCATCTGCCGGCGAAGCGCTCCATGCTTGCTTATCCGCTTGGCTTCGAGCACGGCGTCGGCCAGCGTTTCCGGCAGGTCAAGTTCGGCCAGTCGCTTGAGATCGAGCTGTATTAGTTGTTCGCCCATGTCCTGGAGCGCATGCATTTCCTGCTTGCGCCGGGTCTTGCTGGCCGGAAGCGGTCCGGAATCGTTTAAGGGGGTTTTCTGCACTGTGCTTCCCAATTCAAGAAACTGCTATCATAGCGCCATTTCCACATAATCTCAGGCCAGTCTGCTGCTGGGCTCCAAGACGGGCTTGCGCGTGCTATTTGCCAGCTAATCAATATAAGGTTCCTCCCTTAAAATGGCCATGAACGATAATGCCCGCCCTTCCCCGCGTTTTTCCTATCCTTTCCCTGTACTTCAAAAAATTGCGCAGGACGTACTGGATTATGCCAAAAAAAATGGCGCCAGCGCCTGTGAAACCGATATATCGGATGGTTTCGGCCAGAGTGTTACCGTCCGGCGCGGAGAGGTCGAAACCATAGAGTACAATCGTGACAAAGGGCTCTCGGTAACAGTTTATATCGGCCAGAAACGCGGCCATGCAAGCACCTCGGATTTCGCGCCACAGGCAATAAAAGACACGGTCGCGGCGGCCTTGTCGATTGCCGGACACACGGCCGCTGACGATTGTGCAGGGCTGGCCGATAGTGACTTGCTGGCGCGAGAATTCCCCGACCTTGATTTGTATTTTCCGTGGGATTTGCCGGTGGAGCAGGCCATACAGCTCGCGCAAACCTGTGAAGCGGCCGCGTTCGCGGTGGATAAGCGCATCACCAATTCTGAAGGGGCGAGCGTTTCGCTGAGCGAGTCCCAGTTTGTGTATGCCAACAGCCTGGGATTCATGGGCGGCTACCCCGGTTCTCGTCACAGTATCAGTTGCGCGGTGATTGCAAGCCAGGATGATACGATGCAGCGCGATTATTGGTATAGCGTTGCGCGCGACGCCGCTGATCTGGAGCATGCAGATGCCGTTGGCAGAAAAACGGGGATGCGCAGCGTTGCACGCCTGGGTGCCAGGAAAATTGCGACCTGTGAAGTGCCTGTTCTATTCGAAGCGCCGATAGCAGCCAGCCTGATGGGCCATTTTGTCAGCGCCGTGAGTGGTGGCAGCCTCTACCGGAAGTCGTCATTTCTACTGGATAGTATCGGCAAACAAGTATTTGCCCCTGATATTCAGATCCGGGAAGCCCCTCACTTGAAAAAAGGGTTGGCCAGCGGACCGTTCGATGATGAGGGTGTCGCCACGCGTGAACGCAAAGTGGTGGAGAACGGCGTGGTGCAGGGGTATTTTCTCGGCAGTTATTCCGCTCGCAAGCTCGGGCTGAGCACGACCGGAAACGCCGGGGGTAACCATAACCTTATTCTGGATAATGGCGCCGGACTCGAATTCTCCGCCCTGCTCAAGAAAATGAATAAAGGAGTGCTGGTAACTGAATTACTCGGTCAAGGCGTAAACCCAGTCACAGGAGATTACTCCCGCGGGGCGGCAGGCTACTGGGTGGAGGATGGAGAAATCCGCCATGCCGTTGAGGAAATTACGATCGCAGGCAACCTGAAAGATATGTTGCTTGGCATTTCCGCAGTCGGCAATGACGTTATTGCACGTGGTTCCAAGCAATGCGGCTCCCTGTTGATAGACCGCATGATGGTCGCGGGCGGTTAAACATTCAGTAAGCACTCAGCGCTCAGTCTTTCAGCATCCGCTTTTCTGTTTACTCCCTGGCGAATGCGCTTCGATTCGCCTTCGCCCCTTTTGCTCGACTTGTCTAGCCCGGCAATGGTTTCGGCTCACGCGCGAACTCACGATGAATCTACATTTGCTTGTTCCTGCCCTCTTTTGGCCCGATACCGGGTTTCCGGACATTTACCGTGATCTATCGCTGCCCGCACTGGAGAACCTGATTGCAAAATGTTCGAGCGATGAGGATGAGTCGGAAGGACTAGAGGCTTGGCTCTGCCGGGCGCTCGGCGTTGCAAAACAGCAGGACTGGCCAGTTGCACCTCTTACCCTGCTGATCGATGGAGCGGAGGATATAAAAGCAGGAAACGATTACTGGATTCGCGCCGACCCGGTGCATTTGCATATCGAGCGTGATCAGATCGTGCTGGCTGATAGCCGTGTTTTCCAGATTTCGTCCCAAGAGGCCGAGGAGCTTACCGGCATGCTTAACCGGCATTTTGCGGCGAGCAGCCAGGCACTGGTATTCTTGCCGCTACGACCCGATCGCTGGTATATGCGCGTAACAAAAACGCCCGCGGCAAAAACACATTTGCTTGGCGAGGTTGCAAACAGAGGCATCAATGAATTGCTGCCGTTCGGCGCAAACCAAACGTTCTGGCGCGGCCTCTTCAATGAAATCCAAATGCTGCTGCATTCGCATCCGCTTAATCAGTTACGGGAGGTGCATGGCGAACCAGTCATTAACAGTACCTGGTTCTGGGGCGGCGGGATCATGCCGGAATCACCGAGTTCTCCATATACGCGTATATGGAGCAATAATGTCCTTGCCCGCTCCCTGGCACTAGCGTCTCATACAGATCATATACAGCTTCCCCCAAGCGCGGCGATGTGGCAACAATCCGCCACGTCCGGGCATCATCTCGTCGTGCTTGATGCCCTCTACGGAAAAGCCCAGTACGCGGATGCATATGGCTGGCGTGAAAGTTTGAAAGAGCTCGAACGGAACTGGTTCACGCCTTTGTGGACAATGTCCAGGCAAGGGCTGTTCAGCCGAATAACCCTCACCGCACTCGATGGAGGCAGAAGCAAGAATTTTACCGCGAGACGCATCGACCTGAGGAAATTCTGGCGCAGGCCAAAACCAATCTCGATCTATGCCAGCTAGGGTATCGGAAGAAAAGCCATGTTTTTTTTGTCTTTTTCAGCACATTAAAAGTGGCTAATATCATTCATAATGAGGCTCCACCCGGCAATGTGATGGGGCAAGAAAAACCGAATCTCCATTACGCTGCAAATCAATAAAACTCGGGATGATTTCGCGTAGCAAATAATGTTTAATATAAGTAACTTGTGGGTAAAATATCCCACGACTCGTGACCGGTGGTAAGAATTTTGCAATAAAAGGGGAATATCATGAGGAGAAAATCATGACTAATTTAAATCTATTCGAGTCGTTGTTGAATTGCAACACTGTGGAAGAGCTGCGAATTGCGCCGAATTAAATGTAACCGAAAGGTATTCTGAGAAATAACGTTGCGCCATATTGAAGGTTACCGAAAAGGAGACCTTGATATGGT